>DASPKR010000698.1:0-9119 GCA_035627975.1 Pyrinomonadaceae bacterium
CAAGACATTATCCCGACAACACGCTTGCGCGGTGCGGTCTTTGGCGTTAGCATCACGGCATCATTCCCGTACAAACCCCGGCGAAAGGACTTTCGCTAGAGCCGTGACGCAGAACACACCGAGCGCGAGTTTCGCCTTCACGCTGCGCGTCAAGCTGTCGAGCCGCCCGGGCACGCTCGGCGAGCTGACGACGGCGCTGGGCCGGGTCGGGGCCGACATCGGCGCCATCGACATCGTCAGCGTCGGCCGCGACGCCATCGTCCGCGACGTGACGGTGAACGCCGCATCCACCGAGCACGCCGAGCAGATCGTCGGGGCGGCGCGCGACGTGGACGGCGTCGAGGTGGTCAACGTCAGTGACCGCGTCTTCCTCATGCACCTCGGCGGGAAGATTGAGGTCACCTCGAAAGTCCCTCTGAAGACGCGCGCCGACCTCTCGATGGCCTACACGCCGGGCGTCGCGCGCGTCTGCGAGGCCATCCGCCGCGACCCGGAGAAGGCCTTCACCCTCACCATCAAGCGCAACACCGTGGCCGTCGTCTCCGACGGCACGGCCGTGCTGGGCTTAGGCGACATAGGCCCGGCCGCGGCGATGCCCGTGATGGAAGGCAAGGCGATGCTCTTCAAAGAGTTCGCGGGCGTTGACGCCTTCCCCATCTGCCTCTCCACGAAAGACCCGAACGAGATTGTAGAGACCGTCAAGCGCATCTCCGTCGCCTTCGGCGGCATAAACCTCGAAGACATCTCCGCCCCGCGCTGCTTCGAGATAGAGGAGCGACTGAAGGAGGAGTTAGACATCCCCGTCTTCCACGACGACCAGCACGGCACGGCCGTCGTCGTCCTGGCCGCCCTCTTAAACGCGGTGAAGATAGTCGGCAAGCGGCTGGAAGATTTGAAGGTGGTCGTCAACGGCGTCGGCGCCGCGGGCGTGGCCTGCACGAAGATCATCCTCAACGCGGGCGTGCGAAACGTCGTCGGGTGCGACCAGACGGGCGCGCTCCACCGCGGGCGCACCGAGAACATGAACTGGGTCAAGGATCACTACGCGCGCATCACGAACCCGGACAACGAGCAGGGGAGCGTCCACGACGTGATACGCGGCGCCGACGTGTTCTTCGGCCTGTCGGCGCCGGGCGTCATAGGCGTCGAGGATTTGAAGGTGATGGCGCGCGATCCCATCATCTTCGCGATGGCGAACCCGACGCCGGAGATAATGCCGGAGGAGGCCGCCGGCCACGTCGCCGTGATGGCGACGGGGCGCAGCGACTACCCGAACCAGATAAACAACGTGCTCTGCTTCCCCGGCATATTCCGCGGCGCCTTACAGTGCCGCGCCTCGCGCATAAACGAGGAGATGAAGCTCGCCGCCGCGCAGGCCATCGCCTCCATCATCACCGAGGAGGAGCTGCACCCCGAGTACATCGTCCCTTCGGTCTTCGACAAGCGCGTGGCCGAGGCCGTCTCGCGCGAGGTCGAGGAGGCCGCGTACCGCACGGGCGTCGCCCGCCGCGAGCGCGCCCACGCCGACCCCCTTATCTGAGGGCGGCCGCCGTACAGGGGCCCGCGCCCGCTCGGCTGATGACACCCGCGCCGTTTACGGGTATTATGGCGGCCAAACCCCTGAAAAGGACCGGTCTCCCCGTCGCTCGCGTGGGCAGGTTTTCGACCGGGCTGCTGTCAAACAGTCAAGACCCATAAGGAGGAAGAAGCGATGGCAACGGCCAGCGCGGGCGCCCACGCGGCGCCGGCAGACCTTACCAAACACCCGAAGGGGCTCTACGTCCTCTTCGCGACCGAGATGTGGGAGCGCTTCAGCTTCTACTCGATGCTCGCAATGTTCGCGCTCTACATGCGCGACACGACGGGGCAGGGTTTCGCTTGGTCGGTGGACGACACGCAGGCGCTCGTCTCCAACTACCTGATGTTCGTCTATGCCTCGCCGCTCGTGGGCGGCTGGATAGCCGACAAGAAGATCGGCTACCGCAAGGCGGTGATGATAGGCGGCCTCTTCTTCATGGCCGGCCACCTGCTGCTCTCCTTCCGGTCAATCGGCATCGTCTATCTCGCGCTGACCTGCCTCGTCATAGGCAACGGCTTCTTCAAGCCGAACGTCTCGGCGATGGTCGGCAACCTCTACCCGGAGGGCAGCCACCTCAAGGATCGCGCCTACAGCATCTTCTACATGGGCATCAACGTCGGCGCCTTCCTCGCGCCCGTCGTGATGGAGATAGTGCAGTCGCGCTTCGGCTACCACCCGGCCTTCGCCGTCGCCGCCGGCGGGATGGTCATCTCGGTCTTCCTGCTCTGGAAGTTCAAGCGGCACGTCGAGGCGGCCGACCGGCCCATGAGCCGCGGCGCCAAGAACATCGCCAACGTCGCGGCCGTCACGGAGGACGCGCCGCCGGCGAGCGTAAGCCAGCAGAACGCCATAGACGCCGTGCCGGACTGGAAGAGGGTCAGCGCGCTCATCGTAATCTTTCTCATCGTCATCGTCTTCTGGATGGTCTTCCACCAGAACTCGACGACCATAACCTACTGGGGCGACGAGAACACCGACTGGAAGGTCTCGGGGATAATCTCGAACGCGATAAACCCGGCCTGGGTCATACTGCTCACCTTCCCGCTCGTCTGGTTCTGGGGCTGGCTCGACAAGAAGGGGCTGGAGCCCTCGACGCCGATGAAGATGGTCGTGGGCATGGTGATGACGGCGCTGGCCTTCTTCATCTTCTTCATCGCGGCGAAGCTAGGCGAGGCGTCGCTCGCGCCGGGCGCGGGCCCCTACGACTACAAGATGTCGCCGCTGTGGCTCCTCGGCGCCTACGGCGTGCTCACTCTGGGCGAGCTGATGCTCTCGCCGATGGGCCTGTCACTCGTCTCGAAGGTGGCGCCCATACGCATGCGCGGCCTGATGATGGGCGGCTGGTTCGTAGCCACGGCCATCGGCAACAAGCTGACGCAGATAGGCCAACTCTGGGACGACTGGCTCCACTCGACCTTCTGGATTTTCCTGAGCGCCTGCGCGCTCGTCATGGCCTTCGTGCTGCTCATACTGCTGCGGCCGCTCAAGAAGGCTATGCCCGGCGTCTGACAGAACAGGGCGGTCGGTAGCCGGTAGTCAGTAGCCAGTGGCGCTCCGCGCTGCCGGCGCTGACGCTTCCGTCCGGGCGGTTCACCGGGGAGGCTTTTCTACCGGCTACCGGCTACCGGCTACTTCCTGATTTCCATCATGAGACGAACCCTTGCCCTCGCGCTGGCAGTAATCTTCCTGCTCCCGTCCCTCTCCCTCGCGGACGAGGGGATGTGGACTTTCGACAACCCGCCGCTGAAGGACTGGAAGGAGCGCTACAACTTCGAGCCGAGCCCCGCGTGGCTCGAGCACGTCCGCCTCGCATCCGCAAGGCTCGCTGAGGTAGGCACGACGACGGGCGGCGGGAGCGGCGCTTTCGTCTCCGCGGACGGCCTGATAGCCACCAACCAGCACGTCGGCGCCTCGCAGCTCGCCAAGCTCTCGACGAAAGAGCGCGACATAGTTAAGAACGGCTTCTACGCCGCGACGCGCGCCGAGGAGCTTAAATGCCCCGACTACGAGGTGAGCGTGCTCGTCTCCTACGAGGACGTGACGCGCCGCGTCGAGGGCACCGTGCGCGCGGGCGCCTCGCCCGCCGAGGCCAACGAGCAGCGCAGGCGCGAGACGGCGGCGATAGAGAAAGAGTCAGACCAGCGGACGGGCCTGCGCAGCCAGGTCGTCACGCTCTACAGCGGCGGCGAATACTGGCTCTACCGCTTCAAGAAGTACACGGACGTGCGGCTCGTCTTCGCGCCCGAGGAGCAGGCGGCCTTCTTCGGCGGCGACTACGACAACTTCACTTACCCTCGCTACAACTTCGACGTTTCCTTCTTCCGCGCGTACGAGGAGGGCCGCCCCGCCCGCACCGAGCACTTCTTCAAGTGGTCGAAGGCCGGCCCGGCGGAGGGCGAGTTCGTCCTGGCGGTCGGGAGCCCCGGCTCGACGAACCGGCTGCTGACGGTCGCGCAGCTACGCTTCCAGCGCGACGTGGGCAACCCGCTACAGATGCAGGTCTGGTCGTCGCGCCGCGACGCGCTCGCGCGCTTCGCCGAGCGCGGCACCGAGCAGGCCCGACGCGCTTCGAGCGCGCGCCGCTCGCTCGAGAACTCCATCAAGCGACTGACGGGACAGCAGGAGGGCCTGATGAGCCCGCGCATGTTCGCGAAGAAGGAGGCCGAGGAGCGCGCCCTCCGCGACGCCGTGGCGAAGCGCCCTGAGCTTCAGCGCGACTTCGGCGGCGCGTGGGGCGAGGTCGAGGCCGCCTACCGCGACCTGCCGCGCATGGCGAAGCGCATTGCCTTCACGACGCTCTCGCCCTCGCGGCTCGGCTCGATAGCCACGACGATAGTCCGCCACGCCGAGGAGGCTCGGAAGCCCAACGAGCGCCGCGCCGAAGAGTTCCGCGAGAACCGGCTGGCGGCGACGCTGCTGAGCCTCTACTCGCCCGCGCCCATCTACGCAGACCTCGAAGAGGCCGTGCTCGCCGCGTGGCTCGAAGAGGCGCAGAAGACGCTCGGCGCCGACGACCCGTTCGTGCGCGCGGCGCTCGAAGGCTCCGCCCCGGCCGAGGCCGCGAAGAAACTCATCACAGGGACTAAGCTCGCCGACGTCGCGGCCCGCCGCGCCCTCGTAGAGGGCGGGGCGGAGGCGGTCGCCAAGTCCGACGATCCCTTAATCGCGCTCGCGCGCAAGGTCGAGCCCATCGCGCGCGAGCTCCGCGCGTGGGAGGAGACGAATATAAAGAGCGTCGAGGCCGGCGCCGGCGCCCGGATTGCGCGCGCCCGCTTCGCCGTCTATGGCAAGTCGGCATACCCGGACGCGACGTCGAGCCCGCGCATAAGCTACGGCACCGTGCGCGGCTACGAGGAAGACACGACGCTCGTCCCCTTCAAGACGACCTTCTACGGGCTCTACGACCGCGCCGAGGGGTTCGGCGAAAAGCCGCCTTACGACCTGCCGGGGCGTTTCAAGGAGAGGCGCGCAGCGCTCGACCTCGCCACCCCCTTCAACTTCGTCTATACGGCCGACACCATCGGGGGCAACTCCGGCAGCCCCGTCGTCAACCGCGCGGGCGAGCTGGTCGGCCTCAACTTCGACAGCAACATACAGAAGCTGCCGAACCGCTACTGGTACGTTGACGAGTCGGAGGGCGGCCGCGCAGTCGCCGTCCACAGCGCCGCCGTCATAGAGGGGCTGCGCAAGGTTTACGACGCCGCCGGCCTCGTCGAAGAGCTTACGGGCAGTAAATAGACAATTGAAGACAGAGGAGCCACCCCTTTGACAACCTCCCGCGTAACACGCCTCGCCCGAGCGGTGCTGCCGTGCGCCCTGCTGCTCGTCGCCTGCCATTTCGTCGCGCGCGCGCAGGACAAGCAGCTCACCGTCGAAGACATCTACGACCCCGCCAGGAAGGCGAGCTTCGGTAACGAGCCGGTCTCGGACTTGAAGTGGCTCAATGACGGCGAGCACTACCTCTGGGCCAAAAAGGACGGGGGGGCGAAGGCGACGACGCTGCTGCGCGTCAACGCCCGCACGGGCCGCTCCGAGCCCTTCTTCGACGCCGCGCGCATGGAAGCGGCGCTCGCGCGCCTGCCCGGCGTAACGCGCGAAGACGCCGCCAAGCTCGCCCGCAAGGGCTCTTACACGATGAGCCCCTCGCAGACGGGGCTGCTCCTCAACCACGCAAACGACCTCTTCTACTACGACACGGCGTCGGGCTCGGCCGTGCGGCTCACCTCCGGGCCGGGCGAGGAGTCGGAGGAGGACTTCAGCCCCGACGGCCGGATGGTCAGCTTCGTGCGCGCGAACAACCTCCACGTCGTCGAGCTGGCGACGCAGCGCGAGCGCGCTCTCACCTCCGACGGCTCGGCCACCGTCCTGAACGGCGTCCTCGACTGGGTCTATGAGGAGGAGCTTTACGGGCGCGGCAACAAGCGCGGCTACTGGTGGTCGCCCGACTCTGCGCGCATAGCCTACCTGCGACTCGACGAGGCGCGCGTCAAAACCTTCCCCGTCGTTGACCACATCCCGCGCGAGCAGGTCTTGGAAGACACGCCCTACCCGCTCGCGGGCGAGCCGAACCCGCTAGTCACGCTCGGCGTCGTGGGCGCAGCGGGCGGCGAGACGACGTGGGTTGACCTCTCGGGGTACGAGCCCACAGACCTGCTCGTCGTCCGCGTCGCCTGGTCGCCAGACTCGCGCCGCGTCGTCTATCAGGCGCAGAACCGAGAGCAGACCTACCTCGACCTGAACGCCGCCGACGCCGGGACGGGCAAGACCACGCGCCTCTTCCAGGAGAAGACGCCCGCGTGGGTGGAGGTCGTGGACAATCCCCTCTGGCTCAGGGACGGCTCGTTCCTTTGGCGCTCTGAGCGCACCGGCTGGGCTCACATCTACCACTACTCGGGCGACGGCAAACTGATAAGGCAGGTGACGGACGGCAAGTGGGAGGCGCGCTCGCTCGAAGGCGTGGACGAAAAAGCGGGCTGGGCCTATTTCCGCGGCACCGAGCACAGCCACATCGCCGACCACATCTACCGCGTGCGCCTCGACGGCACCGGGCTGACGCGCCTGTCGAAGGCGGAGGGCAACCACAGCGCCACCTTCAACCCGCAGTTCACGCTGTTCATAGACAAGTGGAGTGACATCAACACGCCGGCCCAGACGCGCGTCCACGCAGCCGACGGCTCGGCCGTGCGCGTCGTTGACGAGAACAGGGCCGACGCTCTCAGGCAGTACAGGCTAGGCGCGGCCGAGTTCCTACAGGTCAGGTCGCGCGACGGCTTCCCGATGGAGGCCATGATGATTAAGCCCCCCGGCTTCGACCCGTCGAAGAAGTACCCCGTGATGAGCTTCACCTACGGGGGGCCGCACGCGCCGCAGGTCAAGAACAACTGGGGCGGGCAGTCGTACCTGTGGCACCAGATGCTCGCGCAGAAGGGCTACATCATCTGGGTGCTCGACAACCGCACGGCGAGCGGCGAGGGCGCAGAGTCGGCCTGGATGGGCTACAAGAAGATGGGCGTCCTCGAGCTCCAAGACCTAGAAGACGGCGTTAGCTACCTGAAGGGCCTGCCCTACGTTGACGGCTCGCGCATAGGGCTCTGGGGCTGGAGCTACGGCGGGTTTATGACGAGCTACGCGCTGACGCACAGCAAGAGCTTCCGCTTAGGCATCGCGGGCGGGAGCGTGACCGACTGGGCAAACTACGACTCCATCTACACCGAGCGCATCATGCGCACGCCGCAGAACAACCCAGAGGGCTACGCCGAGACTTCAGTCCTGCGCGCGGCGAAGAACCTCTCGGGCAAGCTCCTCCTGATACACGGCGCGATTGACGACAACGTCCACATGTCGAACACAATCCAGCTCGCCTACGAGTTGCAGAAGGCCGGCAAGCCCTTCCGGCTCATGCTCTACCCGAAGTCGCGCCACGGCGTCAGCGACCCGCTGCTCCTGAAGCACATGCGGCAGATGATGGCCGACTTCATCCTCGAAAACCTCTGAGGCTTAATCCGAAAGACTTACTGAAGGGAAGGTTGAGATATGGCTGAGACGAACAACCCGGAAGTGAACGCGCGGCGCGTTCGGGACATACAGGCGGCGCTCAGGGAGCAGAACCTCGACGGCTGGCTCTTCTACGACTTCCGCCGCAGCGACCCGCTCTCGTACCGGATACTCCTGCTCGACCAGACGAAGTTCGCCTCGCGCCGCTGGTTCTACTTCATCCCGGCCGAGGGCGAGCCCGCGAAGGTCGTCCACCGCATCGAGCCCGAGAAGCTCGACGCGCTGCCCGGCCGCCGCCTCATATACCTGCGCTGGCAGCAACTGCACGCGCACCTGCGCGACGCGCTCGGCGCCTCGGGCGGCAACGGCGGCGGCCGGAAGCGCAAGGTCGCCATGCAGTACTCGCCGATGGGCGACATACCCTACGTCTCGCGCGTGGACGCGGGAACGGTCGAGCTGGTGCGCTCGATGGGCGTCGAGCCCGTCACGAGCGCAGACCTCGTGCAGCTCTTCGAGGCCGTCTGGACGCCCGAGCAGAAGGCGTCGCACGACCGCGCGGCCGACAATATCCACAACATCATCCTCGAAGCCTTCGGCGAGATAGGCCGCCGCGTGCGCGCGGGCGAGCCGACCACGGAGTACGACATACAGCAGTTCATCATGCGCCGCTTCGACGAGGAGGGGATGACGAGCGACGGCGCGCCCCCCATCGTCGCCGTCAACGCCAACAGCGCGAGCCCGCACTACGGGCCGACGAAGGAGGTCAACTCTCCGATCAAGCGCGGCGACTTCGTGCTCCTGGACGTGTGGGCGAAGATGAAGCGGCCCGGGGCGGTCTATGCGGATCAGACGTGGACGGGCTTCGTCGGCGAGACGGTGCCGGAGGAGCACACGCGCGTCTTCGAGGTCGTGAGCGGCGCGCGCGACGCGGCCGTAGAATTCCTGCGCGAGCAGATACGCGCGGGCAACTTCGTGCGCGGGGCGGAGGTGGACGACGTTTCGCGCGGGGTGATCGAGCGCGCAGGCTTCGGCGAACACTTCGTCACGCGCACGGGCCACTCCATCGGCGAGGAGGTTCACGGCAACGGCGCCAACATTGACAACCTCGAGACGCCGGACGGCCGGAGCATCACGCGCCGCACATGCTTCTCCATCGAGCCCGGCGTCTATCAGGAGGGGCGCTTCGGCCTCCGCTCCGAGATAGACGTTTACGTCGGCGACGACGACATAGAGGTGACGGGGCAGCCCATACAGACCGAGGTCGTCGCAATACTCAGGGATTGACGATTTCGAATTACTGATTGGAAAAGCGAAGAGGGTTGACAACAGCAGCGCCGTCGTCAACCCTCTTTTTATTCAACGACCCGAAATCCGAAATCGTCTTAGTCGTCGAGGAGTTTGCCGCGCAGGAGGGGCTGGCCGCCGAGCGAGGTGTGGAAGGCGTAAAGCCCCACCCCCGCGCAGACGGTCAGCCCGGCCGCGTAGCAGACGGCGGCCAATGCGCCCAGCGTGCGCGATTCGGGTTTTTCGCCACGAGTCATGGCCG
>DASPKR010000699.1:0-11346 GCA_035627975.1 Pyrinomonadaceae bacterium
GAGCTGAAGGAGAAGAAGGCGCGCGTCGAGGACGCGATGCACGCCACGCGCGCGGCCGTCGAGGAGGGCATCGTGCCGGGCGGCGGCGTCGCGCTCGTGCGCGCGGCCAAGGCGCTCGACAAGTTCCGCGTCGGCGACGAGCGCGAGGTTGACCAGGACGAGCAGATCGGCGTCACCATCGTGCGCCGCGCGCTCGAAGAGCCCCTGCGCCAGATCGTCTCGAACGCCGGCAAGGAGGGCGCGGTCATCGTCGAGAAGGTGCGCGAGTCCAAGAAGGAGTCCTACGGCTACAACGCGGCGACCGAGACCTTCGGCGACCTCGTGGACGAGGGCGTCATTGACCCGGCGAAGGTCACGCGCTCCGCTCTCCAGAACGCCGCCTCCATCGCGGGCCTGATGCTCACGACCGAGGCGATGGTCTCGGAGTTGCCCGAAGAGGACAAGGCCCCTGCCATGCCCGGCGGCATGGGCGGCGGCATGGGCATGTAATTCGAGCCCGCGTGCCGGAAGGCAAAAAAGAAACGGCGGCGACTCCAAACGGAGTGCGCCGCCGTTTCTTTCACATCCACTCGGCAGGCTCGGCTTGAAAGGGCGTCGGCGCGCGTACTATACTCACGCGCCGTCAGGCCGTTAGAGCCCCTTTCCGATGACCCCCAACCCGCACAATCAGCCCGCCGAGACCGGGCGCCCGCCTATAGTCAGGTACGGCTGCGGGCTGCCTGCGCTGGGCCTCGCGCTCCTGAGCGCCTTCTTCGTCATCGCCGCCGTCTCCGACATGGTGATCAACCGCGACCCGAAGGAGACGCCGGTGCTCATCGGGATGGCCTTCCTCTTCGGGGCCGCGACGGCGCTCTGCCTCTTCGTCGCGCGCCACTTCCTACGGAAAGTCCCCGCCCCGCCCAACGTTGACACCGAGAACCGCATACTCCAATTGGCCTACCAGCGCGGCGGGCGGCTCAAGGTCTCATTCGTCGCGCTGCACTGCCGCCTCAGCATAGAGGAGAGCCGCACCTGGCTCGAGCGCATGGCCTCGCAGGGCGTCGCCGTCCCCGAGGTTGACGACGACGGCAACATCGCCTACGCCTTCCCCGAGCTCCTGCCCGAGCGCCGCGCGCCCGAGGCCCTCACGGGCGGCACTCAGCAAAAGCCCTAGCTACCTGACGTTCTCCGTGTTCGGGTTCGCTGCGAGGCGCATGCGCTCCTTGTCGAGGTCGCGCTGTATGTGCAGGTAATAGACGACGAGCACGACCACGCCCGCGATGGCCGCGATGATGACCCACGGGTTCGACTTGACGAAGGCGAAGACGCTGCTGCCGGCCGTCGCCACCAGGCCCGCGACGAACGCCCAGAGCCTCTTGACGCTGCCGACCGAAGCCTGAAGGAAGTCTGTCTGCCTCATCGGGGCGGGCTGCGTCACTCCGGGCTGCGAGCCGTCGCCGGTCTGCGCGGCCGACTGCTGCTTGGTCGCGGGCGCCGCCGCCGGGCCGACGGTCGAGAGCCCGAGCGTCGAGCCCGCTACCGGCGGAGTCGCCGTGTAGTCAGCCGCGCCCGTCGAGTAAGGGGCCGGCTCCAGTGAGTAGCCGGGGCCGCCGTTCGTAGGCACCGTGGCGAGCGCCGTGTCGGAGCCGGCCGGGTGGGGCGCGGCCTCGTCGTCTGCCTCAGAAGGCATTGCACCGATGGTCGTAGGCAGCACGGGCTCACCGACTATCGCCGTGTCGGGCAGAAGCGCAGACCGAAGTATCGCCTCCCACTTGACGGCGTTCTGCGCCATCTGCTGAACCACGTCGGGGCGCACGCGTATCTCGCCGGGGTTAATAATGCGGCGGGCGTTGAAGTAGTCGGCGCGCGTGCGGTCGTCGAGCGGGATGTAGTCGCTGAGCTTCTTCCCCGTGAAGAGCCCCTGGTGCATGCCGAGCGAGAGAATCTCCCAGGCTATGTCGGGCCTGAGCGCCAGGTCTGGGTCGTCCACGAGGTCAACGCCGAGCAGGCGCCCGAACTTCGTGTAGTTCGTGCGCCCCGTTATCTGCACGTAGCCGCGGCCGCGGTACTTCCAACCGTCGCCGGGCTGCGTGTTGCCGAGGTCGCGGCGGTTCTCGTAGTGGCGCGTGATGTAGTCGCGGCCGCCCAGCTCCGTGATGGGGTTGTAGGTGAGGAGCTCGCGGCGGCCGTTGACGGTGCCGGAGACGTTCGTCTCGCGCTGCACGGTGGCGTAGGCGTAGGCGAGCTGGCGCGTGCTCGTGAAGGACTGGTCTTTCTCCGAGTACTCGAGCATCTTCGTCAGGCCGTCGGCCTGGTACTGGCCGAGCGGCCCGAAGACCTGCCTGTAGCGCTCGAAGAAGATGTTCTCGTCGAAGTTCATCGTCGAAGCCTCCCGGTCGTCAGGGCGGGTTGATGTGAAGGCCGTGCTCGTCGCCGCGCGAGGGCGGCGGCCGCTGGGGCTGGCTCGGGGACGATATTCTCGGCGGGCGCCGTTGTCAAACGATTTCTCCGCCGTGCGCGGGGGGGAAGCGCGCCTCGACGACGCCCCCGCGGTCGGTGCCGTGGCGCGCGGTCAAAGCGGGGTAGGGCGCGTGCTCGGCCTCCGCACCGGCCAGGCCGAGCAGGGCTTCGGCCTCGAGTATCGTCTCCTCCTCGCCCTCTATCTCGACGAAGAGGCCGAACGGCAGCTCGTCCACGACGACCTCCGCGCCTGCTACTCTCCAGGTCGTGCGCCGCTTCTCATAGACGAGCGCCGGCCTGTAGCCTAAAGCGTCGAGAATCGCGGCGAGCCCGTCGGCGTCCGAGACCTCGGTCTCCTCCTCGCGCTGCCGCTTTACGGCCGACTCGGTAGGCTCTCTCTCCTTGAAGGTGAAGACGGCGCGCCCGCCCACGCGGCGCAGGCGCAGAACGCGCCTGTGCGGGTCGAGCCCAGGCCCCGTGTAGATCGTGTTCTCCTCGAAAGCCTCCGCGCCCCGCGGCTCGGCCCCGACCTCGGCGAGCCGCGCGCGCAGGGACTCCCACTCCGCGCCCGTCAGCCTGTACTTCTTCTCAATCTCTACGCCCATGCGTTAATCCTTCCCCTCCCCCCGAGCTTTACGGCCGCCGCGCCCAGCGGACGATTTCGGGGATGGTGGCGCGCTTGCCGTACATGAGCATCCCTGTTCGGTAGATGCGCCCCGCGACCCAGACCATCACCACGACCGTCGCGGCGCCGACCGCGAACGAGAGCGCTATCTGCCAGAGCGGCGGCGTCTCCGTCACTATTCGCACCAGCATCGTGACGGGCGAGAAGAAAGGCACGAGCGAGACCCAAAAGGCGAAGTCGGAGCCGGGGCTGCGTATTACGGGGAAAGCGAGGTAGATCGCGACGACGGGCAGGAAGCTGACGGGGACGACAATCTGGCTCGCCTCCTTCTCGGTCGTCACAATCGAGCCGATGACGGCGTAGATGGTCGAATAGACGAAGAAGCCGAGCATGAAGAAGAGCAGCGCGTAGATGTACGCCGAGGCAGGGATGTCGGGGAGCGAGAGGCCCGAGCCCGCCGCCGCCCCCGCGCCGTAGAGCGTGACGCCCAAAAACATCAGCCCCCAGATCGCGAACTGCGTTAAGGCGACGAGCGCAAGGCCCGCGAGCTTGCCCGCCAGCAGCGTGAAGGCGTTGACGGAGGAGAAGAGCACCTCGACGATGCGCGTGGTCTTCTCCTCGACGACCGCGGAGAGGATGGCCTGCCCGTACATCATTATCGCGATGAGAACGAAGGTGCCGACGCCGATGGCGAAGAAGAAGGCGCCGCCGTCGTCGCGCTCCTCGCCGCCCTCCGTGACGCGCGTGCGCTCAAGCGTGACCTCGCTCGAAAGCTCGCGCACGCGCCGCTCGTCTATGTTCTCGTCGCGCATGCGCTGCTCTATGACGGCGCGGCCCAGGCGGTTCTCCAGCGTGCCGAGCGTTATCACGTCGCCCGTGTTGCGCGCGTAAAGCTCGGCCCTTCCCGTCTCCAACACATCGGCCGGGAGCACGAGGTAGGCGTCCAGCTCCTCGCGCAGCACGCGCCGGCGCAGCTCGGCCTTTATCTCTTCGAGCGGGCGCCCCGCCGCGGCGACCTCCTCGACGCGGAAGCGCGCCTGCGCGAACTCCTCCCCGCGCGGGCCTCGGCCGCCGCCCTTGAGGCCCTCGGCCGCGCGCTCGTCCGCGCCAGGCCCCGACGGGCCTTCGGGGCCGTCGTGCGTGACCGCGTCGCGCACCTGCGCGTGCATGCGGCCCGTCAGGTCAACGACGGCGAGGCGCGTGTCGTCTCCCGTCTTCATGGCGAAGAGCAGGCCCGGCACGATGAGGAAGAAGAGCATGAAGAGGGGCGCGAACAGCGTCGAGATGATGAAAGACTTTCCGCGCACGCCCTGCACGTACTCGCGCCTGATTATCGCCAGCAGTTTTCTCGTCACGCCTCACCCACTTTCGCGATGAAGATGTCGTGCAGGCTCGGCTCGACGTGCTCGAACTTCGAGACGCGCGCGCCCGCCGCGACGAGCGCGCGCAGGAGTTCCTGCGCGTCGGCGCCCTCGGCCAGTAGCGCCTCGACGTAGTCGCCGTGGGGCTTCACGCTCGCCACGAGCCTCGCGTCGGCGAGCACGCCGTCCCCGCCCTCGGCCCTGAGCGCCACCGAGTTCCGGCTGAAGCTCTCCTTCACCTCGCGCAGCCGTCCTTCGAGCACCTTGCGCGAGCGGTTAATCAGGCAGATGTCGTCGCAGAGCTTCTCGGCGTGCTCCATCATGTGCGTCGAGAAGATTATGGCGCGGCCCGCGGCCTTCAGCTCAAGCACGACCTCCTTCATCAGCTCGACGTTCACGGGGTCGAGCCCCGAGAACAGCTCGTCGAGTATGAGCAGGTCGGGGTCGTGCATTACGGTCGCGATGAACTGAACCTTCTGCTGCATGCCCTTCGAGAGCGAGTCGGTGCGCGCCGCCCTGCGGTCGGAGAGCTTCAGGCGCTCGAGCCAGCGCCCGGCCGCGCGGTCTGCGTCGCGCCCGCTCATGCCTTTGAGCTCGCCGAAGAAGCGCAACTGCTCGCCGACCTTCATCTTCTTGTAGAGGCCGCGCTCCTCGGGCAGGTAGCCGATGCGGTTCTGCGTCTCGGGGCCGGCGGGCCGGCCGAACAGCTCGACGCGGCCCTCGTCGGGCGCGGTGATACCGACGATCATGCGGATTGTCGTGGTCTTGCCGGCCCCGTTCGGGCCGATCAGGCCGTATATGCGGCCCGAAAGGGCCGTCAGGCTGAGGTCGCTTACGGCCGTGAACTCGTCGAAGCGCTTGGTCACGCCTTCGAGGCGCAGGGCCGGTGCTTGTTGGTCGCTCAAGTGTTTTTCTAGCGGCCGACGTCCGGGGATTTGTACGAGCGTTCCGAAAATTATACGGGGGCGGCGGATTTTAGTTCAGGGGCTCGATTTTACACGGCGCGCGCCGTTTTCCTCACGCGGCGGCGCGGCGGCGTGGTAAGATTTTGGCCTGCATCCCGTAAGGCTGGGGTCACAGACATGCTCTCCGAGAAGACTTACCGTAAGCGCCTTTCCGTCTCGCTACTCTTCACCCTCTGCCTGCCCGCGCCAGCCCTCGGCCGTCAACAGCAGCCGGCCGCCCCCGCGCAGGGCGACGGAGAGGAGGTCATACGCATAAGCTCCGAGCTTGTGCAGACGGACGTGATGGTCTTCGGCAAGGACGGCAAGTTCGTCGAGGGCCTCAAGCCCGAGCAGTTCGTCCTCAAGGTCGAGGGCAAGGAGAGGCCCGTCGTCTTCTTCGAGCGCATCGTCGCGGGCTCCGTGGACGAGGACGCTCAGCTAGCCGCCGCCCGCGGCGGCCGCCGCGAGGGCGGCGCGGTACGACCGCTCGACCGCGGCCGCTCCGTCATCTTCTTCGTTGACGACCTGCACCTCTCGCCCGGGAGCTCGATGCGCATGCGCGACGCGCTGCTGCGCTTCATAGACGAGGAGGTTGGCCAGAACGACGAGGCGCAGGTCGCCTCCGCCAGCGGCCAGGTAGGCTTCCTACAGCAGTTCACGGACAACAAGGCCGTGCTGCGCGCCGCCGCGCGGCGCCTCAACTCCCGCGCCTCGGTGCTGCGCGACGGGCAGTACCCGCCCATGAGCGAGGTGCAGGCGCTCGCCGTCGAGCGCTACGACCCCATAGTGACGAACTTCTTCGTCGAGCACCTTCGTCGCGAGAACCCGGCGCTGCGCAGGGATATCGCCGAGAGGATGGTGCAGTCGCGCGCAGGCCAGCTCCTACTACAGTCGAACGCGCTGGCCGTGCGCACGCTGGCCTCCCTTGAAGGAATCATACGCGACTCGGCGCCGCTGCCCGGCCGCAAGGTTCTCTTCTTCATCTCGGACGGCTTCGTGATGGACTCGCCCAGCGGCGACCTTCGCGACCGCATGCGGCGCATAGCGGACGCCGCGGCGCGCGCCAGCGTCGTCATCTACTCGCTCGACGGCGAGGGGCTGCGCACGAACCAGCCGGGCGCGGATCAGGTCGTCGCCTTCGACCCCTCGGGCCAGCTCTCGACCGTGAACATGAGCGAGGGCTCGACGATGCAGGCGCCGCTCTACACGCTCGCGCTAGAGACGGGCGGGCGCGCGCTCGTCAACACCAACGCGGCCCTGAAGGCCGTCTCGGGCGCGCTCAAGGAGACGGGCCGCTACTACCTGCTGGCGTGGAGGCCGGAAGGGGCGGAGGCGCGCGCCTCGAAGTACCAGCGCGTCGAGGTCACACTTCGAGACCGGCCCGACCTGAAGGTTGTAGTCCGCCGCGGGTTCTTCACCGCGCCGCAGCCTGACGAGGAGGCTTCGCGCAGGAAGAAGTCGAAGAAGGAGGACGGCGAGGCCGGGAAGACGCAGGCCGAGCGCGAGCTGACGGCCGCGATTCAGTCGCACTTCCCGCGGCGCGCTCTGCCGACGCTCGTCTCGCTCGGCTACATGAACTCGCCGGCCGAAGGGACTCTGCTGAACGTCTCGGTCGAGGTTGACCCCGAGGCCGTCGCCGCCGACCCGGCGTTGAAGAACGGTGGCACGTTCGACCTCGCCGTCGCGATCTTTGACGACAAGGGGAAGGCAGTCGGCGGCTCCCGCCACGAGCTGACGCTCACCCCGGCGCCGCCCCCGCCCGCGCGCCGCTCGCCCGTGATGTTCAACCTGCCCGTCCCGCTCGCCGAGCCCGGCCTATACCAGGTTCGCGTCGCCACGCGCGACCGCCGCAGCGGGCGGGCCGGCAGCGCCATGGAGTGGATAGAAGTCCCAGACCTGAAGAAGGGGCAACTGTCTTTGAGCAGCGTCTTCCTCGCCGAGCGCGCGAAGCAGGCCGCGACGGGCCAGCCGGCCTCCGCGCAGGACGCCCTGATAAGCATTGACCGGCGCTTCTCGCGCGACTCCTTCATGCGCTTCGGCACGGTCATCTACAACGCGGCGACCGCGCAGCCCGACGTTGCCTTACAGGTTCAGATATTCCGCGACGACCAGCCGGTCTTCACCGCCCCCTTGAGCAAACTCCAGACCCAGGGGTTCCCCGACACTCTCCGCATCCCCTACGCGGCCGAGCTCTCGCTCGCGGGCTTCCCCGCCGGCCGCTACGCCCTAAAGATCACGGCCATAGACCGCGCCGCCAAGAGCAGCGCCTCCCAAAGAGTCAACTTCATCATCGAGTGAGGCTGAAGGCGGGACTGACGGGGCCGCCCGCAATCACATTGCGGGCGGCCCCTCTCCGTTTACTCTTTCCCGAGGTCTATGCGGCGAGCGGAGAAGACTTCGGGGAAGGAGCGAAGCTCGGCGAGCGTCTCGTCGTCCGGGGGCGCGTCGGCCTCTATGACGGCCATCGCCTCGCCGCCGCGCACGCGCCTGCCCAGGTGGAAGCGGCTGATGTTGACGCCGTGATTCCCCAAGCAGGTGCCGACGCGGCCGATGACGCCCGGCACGTCGCTGCTTCTGGTGACGAGGACGTTGCCGGCCGGGATGACCTCGATGTTGAAGCCGTCAATCTCTACGATGCGCCCGTCGGACTGCGCGCCGAAGAGCGCGCCCGAGACGGTGTGCTCGCCCGCGGTCGTGCGGACGCGCGTGCGGACGGGCGGCGTCATCTCGCCCGCCGCGCCGCCGCGCCGGTAGGAGTCCTTGACGGCGATGCCGCGCTCGTCGGCGATGAGCAGGGCGTTGACGACGTTGACGCGCGCGCTCACCTTCCCCAGCAGCCCCGCGAGGAAGGCGCGCGTCACGGGCGAGGCGTCGAGGTCGGCGGCCTCGCCCGCGTACTCTATCTCGACCTCGCGCACCGGCTCGTCTATGAGCTGCGCGTGGAAGCGGCCGAGACGTTCGGCCAGCCAGACGTAAGGCCCGAGCGCCGTCAACTCCTGCGCGCCGAGGGCGGGAAGGTTGACAGCCCCCCGCACCGCCCCCGTCAAAAAGAAGTCGCGCATCTGCTCGGCGACGATGACGGCCACGCCCTCCTGCGCCTCCTTCGTCGAGGCGCCGAGGTGCGGCGTCGCCACCACCTCTTCGAGCGCGATGAGCGGGTTGTCCGCGTCG
This sequence comes from Pyrinomonadaceae bacterium, assembly GCA_035627975.1. Classification (GTDB taxonomy): domain Bacteria; phylum Acidobacteriota; class Blastocatellia; order Pyrinomonadales; family Pyrinomonadaceae; genus QHXN01. Next base: position 8,541 of record DASPKR010000699.1, read on the forward strand.
GGCGGCTCCTGCTCGAACACGTCGAGCGCGGCGCCCGCGACGCGCCCCTCCTTGATGGCGGCGTGGAGCGCGCGCTCGTCCACCAGCCCGCCGCGCGCGCAGTTGATGACGCGCACGCCCTCTTTCATCATCGAAAGCTCGCGCGCGCCGATGATGCCGCGCGTCTCGGGCGTCAGCGGGGCGTGGACTGTGACGAAGTCGGCGCGCGCGCAGACCTCTTCGAGAGGAAGAAGCTCGACGCCCTCGTCGCGCAACTGCTCGGGCGCGACGAACGGATCGAAGGCGACGACGCGCATCTCGAGGCCGCGGGCGCACCTCGCAACGACCCGCCCGATGCGCCCGAGGCCGACGACGCCCAGGGTCTTGCCGCGCAGCTCGACGCCCACGAACTTCTTCCGCTCCCACCGGCCGGCCTTCAGGCTCGCGTTGCCCTGCGGCACGCGGCGCGCGAGCGCCAAGAGCAGCGCCATCGTGTGCTCGGCCGTCGTGATGGTGTTGCCGTCGGGCGCGTTCATGACGACGACGCCGCGCTGCGTCGCGGCCGGCACGTCTATGTTGTCAACGCCGACGCCCGCGCGGCCTATCACGCGCAGGCGCGGGGCCGACTCCATCAATTCGGCCGTCACCTTCGTCTCGCTGCGCACCACGAGCCCGTCGGCGCCCCGCACGGCCTCGGCAAGCTCTTCGCCCTTGAGGCCCGTCCTCTTCTCCACGCGCAGGCCCGCGGCGCGCAGAGGCTCTAGCCCGCTCTCGTTCACGTCGTCGGCGACGAAGATTTTCGCCGCCGCGCCTTCTTCCCTGCCCGCTTCGGTCATCCGTGCTCCTGAACTTAATTTTTCGGCGCCGGCCCCGCGGGGGGCTTCGCCGGCCGGTTCTCCGGCCGCGCCAGCCACGCGAGCACCATCTCGGCAAGCTCTTCGCCCGCGGCCTCGGGTGTGATCTTGACGGGCGTGTCGCCGACGCCGCCGGCGCTGCGGTTCCCGCCGCCGCCCATCGCCTGGTAGTAGAGCTTCCCCTTCCCCTTCGCCTTGCCCGTCACGGGCTCGAACGCGGTGAAGCTCACCTTCAGGTCTTGCGAGTTGATCATGACGCTGCCGTTCTGGAAGCTGTCCTTCGTCATCTCTACGAGGACGACGTATGTCTCCGCCTCGCCGCGCGCGCGCGCCACGGCCGCCGCGCGCGTGAGCGCACCGACCGAAGCGACCTCGACGAGCGGCGACGCCGTGAGCGTCATCACGAAGTTGTTGTAGATGACGGCGGCGCGGTCGGTCGCGCCCCTCGGCAGCGACCCGCCGACGACGAGCTTGATCTTGGCCGCAGGCTCCTTGGCGGCCTCGGCCTTAGCGGGCGTGGGCGAAGGCTGCGCCGCGGCCTCGACTGCCGCCGCCGAACTCTTCGTGCCGCGCCGCCCCGACTGCGCCGACGCGATGCAGCCGAGCGCCAAAACGACTAAGCAGCACAGGGCTTCCCGCCCGGGCTTTCCACTGGTGAGCATAAAACTCGCACTCCTTCTTTTCACATCGGCCCGCCGGTGTCGCTGCCGTCCGCGCGCCCCTCGCCGGAGCCGGAGCCGGGGCGCGGCGTCGCGCCTTCGAGCGAGCCGCCGCTGCTGGAGCCCGAGCCGCTGCCGCCGCTCGGAACCTTCTCCGCCTCTTCGATGTCGGCGAGCGTTTCGCTGCTGGTCGCCTCGGCGTCGCGCTCGGGCGTCTCGCCCTGCGGCGTCTCGGGGGCCTTCTCGTCTGCCATCTCGTTTTCCTCCCCTTCAGAACAGAAGGTAGATTGAGGTCAGTAGCGACATCAGCGTCGCGGCGTATGCGCCTGCGAGCACGTCGTCGGCCATCACTCCCAGCCCCGACTCAAGCGCTTCGAGCCTGTTTATCGGGTACGGCTTCCAGATATCGAATAGCCTGAAGGCGAGGAAGCCCGCGACTATCGCCCAGAGGCCGGCGTCCCACGGCACGAAGAGAAACGTTATAAGCTGCCCGGCCACTTCGTCAACGACGACCAGCCCGGGGTCTTTCCGCCCCGAAAGCTTCTCGCAGTGCGTCGCCGCCCAAGTGCCGGCCAGCGTGACCGTTATGATTAGCGCGAGCTCGAATGTCGTGCGGAAGGCTTCGAGCGGCGGCAGGGACACGCCGCGCGCCTCCGCCCAGGAGAAGACCGCCGTGCTCGACCAGCGAACCAGCAGATAGACGCCCACGCCGACGGCCGAGCCCCACGTGCCGGGCGCGAGCGGCATGAAGCCGACCCCACACGTCGCGACCGCCAGCGCAGCGTAGTCGCGCGCTGAGCGACGGCCGCGCCTGAGCGCCGGCACGACGCCCGCCGCGACGGGGCCGCCCAGCGCGTCGCTCGATTCCTTTCGCATAAGAGGCGGGGCGAGAGCGCCCTAGACAATCTCGCCGAGCAGGTCGTGCGCGAGCGCGCCGGTGATGCGGACGTTCACGAAGTCGCCGGGCTCGGGCCGCGTACCCTCGGGCGCGTCGTTGATGAGGACGCAGCCGTCTATGTCGGGAGCCTGCGTCTCGGCGCGCCCCTGCCAGAGCAGGTCGGTCTCGCGCGAAGCTCCCTCAAACAGCACGCGGAGGGTGGAGCCCACGAGCCCCTTGTTCTTCCTCTTCGAGATGCGCTCCTGCTCCCTCATCAGCGCCGTGCGGCGCCTGCGCGCGACCCGCGCGTCAACCTTGTCGGGCAGGCCGAAGGCGGGCGTGCCTTCCTCGTCCGAGTAGGTGAAGACGCCGACGCGGTCGAACTCGACCGAGCGGACGAAGGCGCGCAGCTCCTCGAAGTCATCCTCGGTCTCGCC
>DASPKR010000700.1:0-6635 GCA_035627975.1 Pyrinomonadaceae bacterium
GATGCCGACCTCCCCCCGCATGCGCTCTATCTCGCCGGCCGCACGCTCGACGAAGCGCACCTTCTCTTCCGAAGGCGCGTTGGCCTCGCCGGTGGTGAGGCGCGTGTGGAGGCTGCCGAGACGGCCCCAGGCCCTCAGATGTTCCTCGTCGTAGCGCGCACGCAGCGCGCAGGGGTACTCGATAGCGAATTCCAGGGACAAAAAACTTAAGCTCCCGGCCCTTCCGTAAAGCCCACCGCTCGTTTCGCGAGGGCGGGCGTGAAAGTATAATAACAAAGATTGCCGTGAAGTATTAAAGGGCGGCCCCGAGGCGCCTAAACACAAGGCTTTTAAGCCCCGATCAAGAGGTTCAATGGCGACAGCGCTGGAAGCGCCCGGCCCGAGGGCGAAGTGGCCGGGCGGCCACATGCTCGCGTTCCGGCGAGACCCGCTCGCATTCCTCGGGCGCACGGCGCGCGAGCACGGCGACGTGTCGCAGTTCCGCGTCGGCCCGCAGCAGTTCTTCCTCCTGAACCACCCAGACCTCATACGCGACGTGCTCGTCACGCACAACGAGCGCTTCCACAAGGGGCGCGCCCTCCAGAGGGCGAAGCGCCTGCTCGGCGAGGGCCTACTGACGAGCGAGGGCGAGTTCCACAGGCGCCAGCGCCGTCTCGCGCAGCCGGCCTTCCACCGCCAGCGCGTGAACTCCTACGCGCGCGTGATGGTAGAGCACGCCGCGCGCGCGTCGGCGCGCTGGCGCGACCGGGAGGAGCTGGACATCTCCGAGGAGATGATGCGGCTCACCCTCTCCATCGTCGGGAAGACCCTCTTCGACGCGGACGTTGAGTCGGACGCCGACGAGGTGGGCGAGGCGCTGACGGACGTCATGGAGCTTTTCAACTACCTGGTGCTCCCTTACTCGGAGCTTTTGGAGAAGCTCCCGCTCCCGGCGAGCCGACGCTTCCGGCGCGCACGCGCGCGCCTCGACGCCGTCATCTACCGCATCATCGAAGAGCGCCGCCGCTCGGGCGCCGACCGCGGCGACCTGCTCTCAACGCTCCTGCTCGCCGTGGACGAGGAAGGCGGCGGCGGACGGATGACGAATGAGCAACTCCGCGACGAGGTGATGACCCTCTTCCTTGCCGGGCACGAGACGACGGCAAACGCGCTCACGTGGGCCTGGCACTTGCTCGCGCAGAACCCGGAGGCCGAAACGAGGCTGCACGAAGAGCTTGATTCGGTGCTCGGCGGGCGCGAGCCGACCGCCGAGGACGTGCCGTCGCTCCCGTTCACGGAGCGGGTCGTGGCCGAGACGATGCGGCTCTACCCGCCGGCGTGGGCGATAGGGCGGCTGGCGATTGAGGATCACGAGGCAGGCGGCTACCTCGTCCCCCGCGGCGCGCTCGTGCTCGTGAGCCAGTACGTCACGCACCGCGACGCGCGCTTCTTCCCAGACCCGGAGCGCTTCGACCCAGACCGCTTCACGCCCGAGGCTAAGGCTGAGCGCCCGCAGTTCGCCTACTTCCCCTTCGGCGGAGGCCCGCGCCGCTGCATCGGAGAGGGCTTCGCCTGGATGGAAGCGACGCTGCTGCTGGCCGCGCTCGCGGGCCGCTGGCGCGTGCGGCTCCTGCCCGGCCGCACTGTGCGCACGCAGCCGCTCATCACGCTCAGGCCCGGCAAGGGCGGAGTCCCCGTCAGGCTTGAGAGGCGCTGATTGCCTGCCGGTTCTCGGCGCTGTTAAGCTTGAGCGCCCTCGCGGCGATGAGGAGGCGAACGAGTTTGGCTATAACGGCGGAGTTCATAGAGACTTTCAGGGTAGTGTGCCCGGCGTGCAGGGGCAGGGTCGAGCTGAAGCGGGACGGGAGCGGCATCAAGTGCCTGGAGTGCCGGCGCGTCTATCCCATCAGGAACGACATCCCCGCGCTCGTCGTTGACGAAGCCACAATCGAAGAGGATGACGAGCCGCGCAACGCAGGCTGAAGCGGCGACGGTCGCGGCCGCGCCCGCCGTCGCGGGCGATGAGCCCGTGCCGCTCGGCCCGCCGCGCTGGGACTGGTCTGAAGTCCGCAGCGTGCTCGTAGTGCGCCTGCGCTCCATCGGCGACACGGTGCTGGCGACCCCGTCTTTGCGCGCGCTCAGGCGCTTCCTGCCCCAAGCGCGCATAGACGTTCTGCTCGAAGACTGGGTGGCGCCGCTCCTCGAAGGCTCCGAGGACGTTGACCGCGTCGTGCGCGTTGATCGCAAGAACCCAGTCGGCCGCCTCCTTGTCGCGCGCGCCCTCAGCGCCGGGCGCTACGACGTGGCCTACGACCTGCACGGAGGCAACACCGCTTCGCTTTTGACCTGGGCCTCGCGCGCGCGTCACCGCGTGGGCTACGCCGCCTATCGCAGCTCGCGGCTGTTCAACCACACGGCGCCCCCGTCCTCGGAGCTTTGGGGGCGCGAGCAGACGCACTCGGCGGAGCAGCAGTTGGCGCTGCTCGGGTGGACGGGAGTCCCTGTCAGCGACCGGCCCGCGTCTCGCCTGCCCGTCACGACGGGAGCGCGCGAGAGCGTCGCGCACAAACTGTCGAAGGTCGGCATTTACGAGGGGCGCGAGTTCGCCTTGCTCCACACGGCGGCCGCCTTCGACACGAAGACTTGGGCGGCAGAGAACTTCGCGCGCGTCGTCGAGCACCTGGCCGAGCGCGGCCTCGCCTCGGTGGCCGTTGCCGCGCCGCACGAAGGGCGCGCGATTGACGAACTGAGGCGCCACTCGCGCGCCCTGCTCGTCTCCTTCACGGACTTGAAGCTGCCCGAATTGACGGCGCTCGCGTCGCGCGCCCGTCTCTTCGTCGGGAACGACAGCGGCGTGGCGCACATAGCCGCCGCTGTCGGCGTGCCGCAGGTCGTCGTCTTCGGCTCGTCGAACGTGGCGCACTGGCGGCCCTGGGCGCGTGCGCCGTGGGAGGTCGTGCGCGAGGATATGCCGTGCGCGCCCTGCGCCGGCTATAGCTGCCGGGAGTTCGACGCGCCCGAGTGCATACGCCGCGTTACGCCCGAGCGCGTCATCGAGGCGGTCGGCCGCGTCATCTCGAAATCGGCGGCGGGCGCGCGGAGGCGGGATTTTTAGCTCGTCTCTCCCCGCTTCTTCTTCTATGAACCAGCTTACGGCAGAGCGCGCGGGCGAGATCGTCGGCGGCGTGCGCGGGCGGGCGGTCGTCGTCTATGGCGACGTGATGCTCGACGAGTTCGTCTGGGGCGACGTGACGCGCATCTCGCCCGAGGCGCCCGTCCCCGTCGTGGACATACGGCGCGAGTCGGCGCACCTGGGCGGCGCCGCGAACGTGCTCGCGAACCTGCGCGCGCTCGGGGCGGAGGCGGCCGTCGTCGGCGTCGTGGGCGACGACGGCGCTGCCGAGCGCGTGCGCGCGGGGCTTCGGGAGGCCGGCGCGCTCTCGCCCGGCGAGACGCTCGTGACCGACCCGGGGCGGCCCACCACCGTCAAGACGCGCATCATCGCGCACAGCCAACTGGTCGTGCGCGCCGACCGCGAGCGGCGCACTCACGTTGACGCCGCGGCGGAAGACCGCATCATAGAAGCGCTGCGCGGCCTCGTCGGGCGCGCGGCGGCGCTCGTCGTCTCCGACTACGACAAGGGCGCCGTCACCCCCCGCGTGCTCGGCGAGGTTCTGCCGCTCGCGCGCCGCGCGGGCGTCCCCGTCTTGGTTGACCCGAAGATTCGCAACTTCGGGGCGTACCGCCCGGCGACGCTCATCACGCCGAACCACCACGAGGCGCTGAGGCTGACGGGCTCGGAGGACGACACGGACGAAGGCGTCGCCGCGGCCGCGCGCTCGATACTCGGCCGACTGGGCTGCGACAGCGTGCTCATCACGCGCGGCGAGCGCGGCATGATGCTGCTGGAAGCGGGCGGCGAGCCGGTCTATGTGCCGACCGTGGCGCGCGAGGTCTTCGACGTCACGGGCGCGGGCGACACCGTCATCGCGACGCTGGCCGCCTCGCTCGCGGCCGGCGCGACGCTCGCCGAGGCCGCCGAGCTCGCCAACCACGCCGCCGGAGTCGTCGTCGGCAAAGTCGGTACGGCCACGGCGACGCCCGAAGAGGTGCTGGCCTCCTTCGAGGTCAAACGTTGACGACAACGCGCGCACACACGTTCCGCTTCGCCGCCGTCGCCGCGCTCCTCGCGGCCCTTCTGCCGGGCTGCGGGCGCGGCGTCCCCGAGAGCGCGCGCGCAGAGCCGGCGCCCCGGCCGCTGACGGCCGCGCTGCCAGCCGAAGAACAGCAGATGGGTGCCGAAGACGAGGAGATGAACCGCCGCCCGCTCAAGCTCCCCCTGACCGAGCCGAAGATAGTCGTGTCGAAGCGGGCGCGCCGCCTCGTGCTCTACTCCGCGGGCCGGCCCGTGCGCGCATACCGCGTCGTGCTCGGCTTCGCGCCCGAGGGCGACAAGGTCGAGCAGGGCGACGGCCGCACGCCCGAAGGCGCCTTCTACGTTTGCATGAAGAACGAGCGCAGCCGCTTCTATCTGTCGCTGGGCCTGAGCTACCCGGACGAGGAGGACGCCGCGCGCGGCCTGCGCGACGGCCTCATCACCCGCGCGCAGCACGACCGCATCGCCCGCGCGATAAGGCGCAAACTCACGCCGCCCTGGAACACGAGGCTCGGCGGCGAAATCTTCATACACGGCGGAGGCACGGCCTCCGACTGGACGGCCGGCTGCGTCGCCCTCGAGAACGAGCACATAAAAGAACTCTTCGACTCAGTCCCGCTCGGCGCCGCGGTCGTCATCAACCCTTAGCCATCAGCCTTTAAATTTCAAGCAGGTAAGACTTCGAGCCAGCAGTCATGTCATCAAGAACCAGAACGGCAAGCACTCTTCTCTCTTTCGCGCTCCTCCTGGCGCTTCTGCCCGCCGCGCCGGGCGCCGCCGCGGCGGCGCAGGCCCCGCAGCGCGAGCGCCGCGTCACCCGACAGGCCCCGACGCCGACCCCAACGCCCCGCGCGACGCCCACGCCGCAGGCCACGCCGACGCCAACGGCGACACCGACCCCGACACCCGCGTCGGCCGCGCCCGCCACGCTCGAAGAGCTGCGCTCGCGCGTGCGCGAGATCATCTCGAAGCCGGAGTTCGCCTCCTCGCAGCTCGCCGTCAAGATAACCTCGCTCGACACGGGCCGCGTGCTCTTCGAGGAGAACTCGCAGAAGTGGATGCAGCCGGCCTCGAACATGAAGCTCTACACGGTCGCCGCCGCGCTCGACCGCTTCGGCCCCGACTACCGCTTCGTCACCTCCGCCTACGCGCCCGCGCCCCCCGACGCGTCCGGCACCCTGCGCGGCGACCTCGTCATTTACGGCCGCGGCGACCCGACCTACGCCACACGCTTCAACCCCGAGGGGGATAAGAGCTACACGCGCGCCATAGACGAGCTGGCCGCGAGCATCGCCGCGGCGGGCGTGCGCCGCGTCGAGGGCGACCTCGTCGGCGACGAGAGCTACTTCACGGGCGGGCCGCTCGCGCCCGGCTGGGAGTGGGACGACCTTCAGTGGTGGTACGGCGCCGAGGTAAGCGCCCTGACCGTCAACGACAACTCCGTTGACCTCTCTGTCGCGCCCGGCGCGCGCCCCGGCGACCCCTGCCGCATCGCCGTCGGCCCCTCGACCTCGCTCGTCACGATAGTTGACCGCACGACGACCACGCCCCGCGGCACGCCCCGCGAGCTTACAGTCCACCGCCCGCTCGGGCAGAACACCATCGAAGTCTCGGGCAGCCTACCGGTTGACGACCGCGGCTACACGGCGAGCGTCGCCGTCTCGAACCCGGCCATGATGTTCGCGACGATGCTGCGCACGTCGCTCGAAGCGCGCGGCGTCAGCTTCACGGGCCGCACCCGCACGGTGGGCGCGCGAGAGCGGCAGGCGCAGCCGCTCGCGGTCTCCTCGCTCGTCGAGATAGCCAAACGCGAGTCGCCGCCGCTCTCCCTCATCGCCGCGCAGACGATGAAGCCGAGCCAGAACCTCTACACCGAGCTACTGCTGCGCGCTTTGGGGAAGGCCGCCTCGACCGACCCGAGGCAGACGAGCGACGCCGCCGGCATCAAGGTCGTCCACGACTTCCTGCGCCGGACGGGCGCCGACGACTCGAAGCTGATAATGCGCGACGGCTCGGGCCTCTCGCGCGGGAACCTGGTGACGGCCGACCTGACGCTCGCCCTCCTTGTCTTCATGAACCGCCACCCGCACGGCTCTGTCTTCCGCGCCTCGCTCCCCGTTGCGGGCGTTGACGGCACGCTGCGTAACCGCATGCGAGGCACGCCCGCCATGTCGAACGCGCGGGCGAAGACGGGGACGCTCAGCAGCGCAACCTCGCTCTCGGGTTACGTCTTCAGCGCCGCAAACGAGCGCCTGGCCTTCTCCATGATGATAAACAACCCCCCCCGCGACTCGTCCGGCCGCACGGATTTCACCGACGCCGTAACAGTCCTGCTGGCCTCCTTCACCGGAAGGTCGTGAATGCGCTTCGTCAAGTTCCACGGGTACGGGAACGACTACCTCGTGTTCGAGGCGGGCGAGCTCGCGCCCGCGGGGTGGCGGGGCGGCTTCGAGCGGCTGGGCGAGTTTAACCCCTTCGTCGAGTTCGTGCGGCGCGTGTG
>DASPKR010000701.1:0-2673 GCA_035627975.1 Pyrinomonadaceae bacterium
CGCGCAGGAACTGCGTGCTCGTCCGCGTGGCCCGGCGACTCGAAGAGATCGGCACGCGCGCACCCGCATTCTTCGACGAGGCCGCCGAAGAGGAGGGGCGGCGCGCCCGCGCGATGTTTGAAGTCATTCGCGCGGTAAGCCGCTCGTGCGAGGCGCGCGGCGTCGAGCACATCTTCGCCAAGTCGTTCCACCACTACCCCGACATGGGCGGCGACATTGACCTGTTCGTCGCTTCGCGTTCGGACGACGTGGACGCGGCGGCACTCGAAGGCACGCCCGCCGTACCCGCAGCGAGGGACTTCCGGGGCCGCATGTCGGGCGTGACGGCGTACAGGGTGGGCGGCGGCTTCTCCCTCGAGATTTACCACGGGCGCGTGGGGGTGCTGGGCGAGCACGGCGCGCTGATAAGCAGGCTGATACGCAACGGCGAGCGTACGCGCGTAGGCGAGGCTGATTTTCTCGTCCCATCGGCCGAAGACCTCCTTGTGCTCCAGGGGATGCAGAAGGTTTACAGGCACGACTACATACGCCTGTGCGACGTGCTCTCGACCGCCTCGCTCGCCTCGCGGGAGCGCATGGACTGGGATTACGTCATCGGGGCTTCGGCGCAGCTCGGCACGCTCTACGGGCTGCGCAGCTACCTAACCTACGCAGGGCAAGTCCTGCGCGCGACGCTGGGGCGCGAGCTGCTCCCGGCGCCCTTGCGCGCGCGGCTGACAGTCGGAAGCTGCGGGCGCGGAAAGTTCCGCGGCGGCGTCTTCGTCTTCCCGCGCGCGAGGGTCGCCGGCCGGATTTACCTGGGCAAGGTGCTGGCCGCAGCGCGGGCCGGCAACTGGGACGGCGTCAGCCGCCTTTCTCTCATGCCGCTCGTGGCGGCCTCGGCCCTGACGCGGAAGCTCGCCCCCCGCGCGGCGGCGCAGTAGTAAGCCTTAAAGTTCCGGTGATGGTGGGGCGTAATTCGGTAAAGCGCGCGGTGAAACGAACGGCCGGTTGGGCGGCGTCCTTCGGGGCGGCGCTCACCGGCCGCGGCGCGGCCGTGGGGGCCTGCATTTTTTACTACCACCGCGTCGCCGACGTGGGCTTCGTGGACGCGCAGTTGGACGACTGGAACGTGCGGCCCGAGACCTTCGAGCGGCAGGTCGCTGCGCTCGCTGAGTTCGCCGAGATAGTCCCCTTGCTCGAACTGCCCGGACGCTTGCGCGACCCTGCGCCCGGTCGCAGGCCGCTCGTCTCGCTGACATTCGACGACGGCTACGCGAGCTTCCACAGGCACGCCCTCCCGGTGCTTAAGCGCTACGGCGCGCACGCGACCGCCTTCGTCGTCACCGGCACCGTGGGGCGTGACGGGCCGCAGCCCTTCGACCGCTGGGCGCGCAAGAACACCGCGCGGACAAGGCCGGAAGACTGGCGCGCGATGACATGGGAGGAGCTTGAAGACTGCGTCACGTCTGGCCTCGTCACCGTCGGCGCTCACTCCCACCTGCACCTGCGCGGGAGCCTCTGCGCGCGCGCGCAGCTCGAAGAGGAGGCCGGCCGGTCGCGCGCGGTTCTACAGAGCCGGCTGGGCCGCACGCACGCGCGGGCCTACGCCTACCCTTACGGCAGCTCGCGGCTCGGCGACGCCTCCGAGGCTTACGCCGCGGCCGTGCGCTCGGCCGGCTACGAGTTGGCAGTGACGACCGACCTCGGCCTGGCGACTGTCGCGAGCGCCCCCCTGCTCCTGCCGCGCGTCGAGGCGCACGCGCTCGACGCGCCCGGCGTGCTTAAGGCTAAGGCGGTCGGCGCGCTCGCCCCGTACCGTTTGACCGACAACCTGCGCCTTCTGAATCGAGCCCTATGAAATCTCGTGAGCCGATTCTGATTCTCGACGGGCAGACGAACCAGGCGCTGGCTTGCGCCCGTGCTCTGGGCGAGGCCGGCCACGCGGTGCTCGTCGCGAGCCATGAGCGCTTCCCTCTTGCCGGTTGGTCGCGCTACTGCGAGGGCCGCTACCGCCTGAGCAGGCAAAGCCCCGAAGCCTTCTCCGGGATGCGCTCGTGGGCGCGGGAGCGGGGTGTCCGCATCGTGCTGCCGCTCACGGAGCGCTCGTGCGTGCTTCTGAACCTCGAGCGCGAGAGTTGGGAGGAGTCCGGCGCCCGCGTCGGCTGCGGGCCGGCCGAGATGCTCGAAGCCGCCTTCGACAAGGCTCTAACAATCAGACACGCCGAAGCGTGCGGCGTGCGCGTGCCTGTGACGCGCCTGCCCGGCTCGCTCGACGAATGTCTCGACGCCGCCCGCGAGGTCGGCTTCCCCTGCGTCGTCAAGCCGCGCCGGAGCAACGCGTGGGACGGCGAGCGATTCGCGCCGACGCGGGCACCCGTTTACGTTAAGGGGCGGGAGGATTTGAAGCGCGCCGTCGAAGCGTGCAGGCAGGGCGGCGAATGGCCGCTCGTGCAGGCTTACGCGCGCGGCCACGGCAAGGGCGTCTTCGTCCTGTGCGACTCGGGGCGCGTGGTCGCCCGCTTCGCGCACGAACGCCTGCGCGACACGCGGCCGACCGGGTCGGGCAGCAGCCTCCGCCGCTCGGTCGAGCCCGAAGCGCGGCTCGTCGGGCCGGCCGAGAGGCTGCTCGCAGAGATGCGCTGGCACGGCCCCGCGATGGTCGAGTTCAAGGACGAGGGCTCGGGCGAGCCT
>DASPKR010000702.1:0-3229 GCA_035627975.1 Pyrinomonadaceae bacterium
CCGTGCCGTGCTCGCGCTTCATCACGTCGAGGAAGTCCTTGAAGGTGACGTTGCCCGTCAGCTCGAAGCCGACCTCGAAGGCCGGGCTGTTCGACTTGACGACCTGAAAGACGCGCGTGATCTCGCCGTCGCGCTCCTGGAGCGAGACCTCGACCATCACGTCCACGAAGTATTCGAGACCGCTCGCCGTCATCGGCAGCACGCGCCCGACCTCGTTGTCCTCCTTCGCCTCTTTCCCCTTCGCCGGAATCTGGTCGACGATGACGACCGACTTCCCGCTCTCCATGCAGAGCCGGCGGAGCACGCCCTGCAAGATCATCTGGTCGGCGGCCAGCTCTTCGGCCGTGGGCTGCGCGAGCGGGTCGCCCGTGCGCTCGCGCACGGCGGCGATGGTCTCGCTGTGCTTGGCGCTGAAGTAGGCGGCCCACGAGTCGAGCCCGAAGCAGCCGTAGTTCTGCTCGCGCCCGTCGCCGGAGAGCGCCCAGTCAATGAACTCCGGCAGCTCATCCGGGTGCTCTATCTCCAAGCCGTCGAAATGGTTGCCGACGCCGGGCAGCAGTCGCGTCTTGCGCTCCACGTCGAAGATGCAGAGGCGCCCCAGGCCGGCTTCGGCCATCGAGCGCAGGAACCAGCTCTTGCCCGTGCCGGCGCCGCCGCGCACGGCCATCACGAGCCGTTGCTGTCGGGGGCGGCGGCTCAAGGGGTTAACTTTCTGTTTCGTATTGTTGCTCATCTCGTTTTCACCTCATCAGCCGAACCCGGCCTTAAAGTCTCGGAAGGTGGCTTAAAAGCCGACTTTAACGCTGCGCCCTCAAACGCCTCTGAGAGCAAGCTTTCCCGAACGCCCGGCACTATAGCACGTTTCGCGCGAGAATGGAACAGTGTTTCAGGGGTGAAACGAAAAAAATTTTACGGGAGGGGTTTCAGGAGGCCATGTTGATGATGAGGTCGTTGAGCCACTCGAAGTCAATAGGCTTGCTCGCGAAGGCGTTGCAGCCGGCGGCGAGGGCGCGGGCGCGGTAGTCGCCTTCGTTGTGGGCCGTGACGGCGATGATGACGGTATTACTGAGTTCCGGGTGGGCGCGTATGCGCTCGGTGGCGGCGAGGCCGTCGAGGACGGGGAGCTGCAAGTCCATGAGGATCACGTCGGGGCGCTCGCGGGCGGCTAACTCGACGGCCTGCTCGCCGTTCGAGGCTTCGATGATGTGGTAGCCGCGGCCTTCGAGCGCGAGCCGCATGGCGAGGCTCATGTCCTCGTAGTCCTCGACCACGAGGACTTTCAGGTCTTCGGGCTGCACGTCAGCCATAAGAGGGAAGCTGTCCTTTCCTCAACCCCGTCGGGAGGGCACAAAATAATCGCTTTGGGGCGACAATGCAACGGGCGGGCGGGCGCGCAGGGCCATGCCTGCTCCGAAAAGGCTCTATCTGGGTTGAAAATCCTGGCGAGCCGGGGGCAAACAAGTCTGGCGCGGCGCTTCAGCCTGTGAGGGGCTTGCCGCAGCGGTTGCAGAAGCGGGCCGCAGAGTCGCGCTGCTCGGCGCCGCACGACTGGCAGGAGCGCCCGACGCGCAGGTTCGCGCCGCAGCCCGAGCAGAAGGCAGAGCCCGAGACGACGGTCGTGCCGCAGGTGCCGCAGCGGCCCGGCATGGGCGGGACGTAGCCGCCGGCCTTGCGCGAGATGTGGGCCTCGATGACCTTCCAAGCGTCCTCGGTAAGCTTATGCTGCCAGTATGCGCCGAGCGCGGGCAGCGCCAGAAGCAGCCCCGCAGAGAGCGCGACGGCGACGGCGGCGACCGCCACCTTGTCGAACCACTTCTGCATGCCTATCTCGACGCGCGTGCCGCCGTGCTCGGGCGTGACCCTTATGGTGAGCGCGGCGGAGAGGCCCGTCAGGTCGCGGAGCGTGGAGGACTTACGAGCCTGAAGGATCGCCGTCGAGGAGACCTGCATCGTCTGAACTTCGAAGGCGGTGTCTTCGTCGAAGAGGCGGCGCAACTCCGCCATCAACTGCGTCACGTCGGCCTCGACGCCCGGGTAGAATCTGCTGTCCATCGTCTCGGGGAACTTCCTTTCTTAACGGCCGACTATTCTACGACGAAACGGCCGGGCGGGTTCGGCGGCTGGCTGTCGCTCAGTTGTTCTTCTTGGCGTTGCTCTTGGCCTTGAGGTCGCCCTCGTTGACGTTGTGCGACTTGGCGGCCTCGACAATCTCCTCGACCGACTCGATTGCGCGCTCCAAGATGTCGCGCTCCTTCTCACTCTGCGTGCTCTGGCGCAGGGGCGCGAGCTGCGGCAGGAAGCGCGCCGCGGCCTCGGAGAGCTTGAAGAGAGACTTGCGGAGGAGCGGGCTGTCGGGCGAGTGCAGGTGAGCGTCGTCAATGTTGACGACGGCCTCGTCGAGAATCTTCGAGATGTCGTAGAGGAGCTGCTCGCGCGTCCCCTTGACGACGCCCCACTTCTCCGTGTCCTTCTCGAGCTGCTTGGCGGCCGCGGCCGAGTCCGTTAGCGCGAGCAGGCGGCGCTCGGCGGCCTTGATGAAGACCTCCGTGCGCTTGTCCAGCTCCTGGTTGTCGCGTATCAGCTCGATCTCTTCGGGCGTCAGGTGGTCGCGGCGCTGGGCGGCGGCATTCGCCGCGGTCAGAGCGTGGAACGTCGCGAGGGCGAGCAGGAGTGCGAGGGCTTTGGCAGGGGCTGACTTTTTCATGGCGGTGGCTAGTGTAGTTTTAGTCCTTCAGGGCTTCGCGGCGTTGGCGGGCGTGCTCTCCTTCGCGCGCTCGTTCCCCTGCGGCTTGCCTTTCGGCACCTGCGGGATGACTGTGTCGTCGTAGAAGGCGTTGAGGGTCTCGGAGCGGAGGTCGCGCACGTAGTCGAGCGTGGACTGAGCGTGGACGGCGTAGGGCGCCGGCAGGCCCCGCCGGAGCGTCTCGACGCGGGGCAGGTGCGAGCGCAGCGCCATCTCTATGCGCTTGATTATGTCGCGGTGGCGGTTCTTCTGCGTGGACTGTCTTTGCAGGTTGGTGACGGCGTCCCGGACTACGGCCTCGTAGATGCCAAGTTCTGCGGTCGCGGCGTCCCAGCGGTCTGCGCCGGCGTGAGAGGCCGCGCGAGCGAGCCTGTCGTCGGCGATCTCGATGCTAAGCTTCGTGCGCGCCTTCAAGTCCTTCGCGGTCGAGAGGCGCGAGCGGATTTCCTCCGGTAGGTGGCGAAGCGGCGGGGGGACGAGCGGCGT
>DASPKR010000703.1:0-2151 GCA_035627975.1 Pyrinomonadaceae bacterium
CGACTTCCCGCGCCTGCTTATACGCGGCCCCGCGCGCCCCGGTTCTCTGCCGCACGGCCTCGTAGAGCACTACGCCCGCCGCGACCGAGACGTTGAGCGACTCAATCCGGCCGAGCAGCGGTATCCGAACGAGCACGTCGCACCGCTCGCGCACGAGCCGCCGCAGGCCCTCGCCCTCGCCGCCGAGCAGCAGCGCGCAGGGCTGCCGCCAGTCCCACGCGGTGTAGTCCGTCTCGGCGTCAGCCGCGGTGCCGACCGTCCAGACGCCGCGCTCTTTAAGCTCTTCGACGAGCCGCGCCGTGTTGACCGTGCGCGCCACGGGGACATATTCGAGCGCGCCCGCGGCCGACTTCGCCACCGTCTCAGTCAACCCGGCGGCGCGACGCTCGGGGACGAAGACGCCGTGGCCGCCCGCGCACTCGACCGTGCGGATTATCGCGCCGAGGTTGCGCGGGTCTTCGACACCGTCGAGCGCGACGGCCAGCGGCGGGTCTTCGGTGCCTACGCGCGCGGCGAGCGCGTCGAGCAGATCGTCCGACGAGACGTAGCGCGCCGCCGCTATCGTCGCGACGACGCCCTGGTGGGTCGCGAACGGGGCGAGGCGCTGCAATTCAGCGCGCGGCGCGCGCCGGACGGGGACGCCTGCCGCGCGCGCCAGCTCCAAAATCTCGCGCAGCCGCGACTCGTGCGCGCCTTCCAGCACCGTTATGCGCTCTACGGGGCGGCGGCCGGCGCGCAGGGCCTCGACCACGGGCTGCACGCCGAACAGGTGTGAGCCTTCCTCGGCCGCATCAGTCACGCCCGAGCGCCCCGTCTCGGAATCGTAGAGTGCGGGCGCCGCCGCGGCGCGAGGCCCTGCCCCGCGCTCGTCTCGGCCGCGCGCGGGCGGGCGGCCGTCATACGCGCGCGCGACCCTCTCGCCCGGCGAGCCGGGCTCCGTGCGGCGCCGGCCTCCGCCGCCGCCCTCGTGCCTGTTGCCGCCCCGACGCTTCATAACATCCCGCTCACGAAATTCTTCATCCCTAAACTACGTCGCCGCTGCCCCGCAGCGCGAAGTGGCGGCAAAGCCGCGAGTAGCGCGTGAACTGCTCCTCGTTGCTGACTACGGTCGCGGCCTCCGTGTTGAAGCGCCCGAGGCCCTGACGCTTCAGGCCCGCCGACTCCGTCCGCTCCGCGAGCGGCCACACGGCCGAAAGCAGATGACGAACGCGCCCGTATGCGTCGTCGAACGCGGCCGAAGGCGCCGCGTCGCGGAGCGCGCCGAGGAGCGTTCGGAAGTTGTCCCTCGCGAGCAGCCCCTTGCGTGCGCCGAGGCAGGAGTAGTCGAAGTTGTTCGCCGCGACGCGCCAGCCCGCGCCTTCGGCTTCGACGCGCGTGTAGATGTCGAGCACCGAGTCGTCCGATGCGACGACCTCGCGCGCATTAACGACTCGGTCTTTGCCCTTCACAACGCCGCGCCTCTCTTCGAGCTCGACGCGCTTCCGCGTGACGCGCCCCGTGACGAAGAGCGCAAGGTCATCCCAGCGCACCTCGCGTTGATCCGCGCCGGCCGGGCAGACGAGCGCGTCGCCCGTCAACTCAAGAGCGCGCACGCGCACGGGCGGATCGTGCGTGGCGAGAGCTTCGTCGGGGACGGTCTCCGCCTCGAAGCCGAGCATCGTGAGCCGCTCCCGGATCAGCGTCGCCTCCTCCGGAGAGGCCGCGCGCGCGAGCGGCAGCGGCCGGCCCGACTCCACGCACTCAGACAGGCGACCGGGCTCCAACCTCAGGAGCGACTCGGCCTCGGCCGCCGCTTCAGCGGAGACGCGCCCCGCGCCCGCCGGCACGAGCACGACGTTAAAGCCGCGCTCCCACTCTTCGAGCTTCCTCAGCACGGGCCTTCGGAGCGCCGCGACGCGCCCCTCGGCCGGGAGCGGCGCGCCGCAGTACAGACAGTTCATGCGCGTCGGGCCGTTCGGGCGGGCGCAGGCCACGCAGGCGACCAACTCGTCGGCCGAGAATCGCCTGAGCGACTCGCCCGCGGCCGAGCCCGTCATCGGGAGATCGTCGTCAACCCCCAAAGCCATTCCCCTTCGAGAGACCTCTAGAGACACGCAAGACGTTCTTGAGTATAATCCCTCCCGCCCTTTCCACCGACACTAAATTTAAAGA
>DASPKR010000704.1:0-5017 GCA_035627975.1 Pyrinomonadaceae bacterium
CAACAACCAGGACGGCACCTTCCGCGACGTGACGCGCGAGGCGGGGCTCGCCCAGGTCATCTACGGCATCGGCTGCGCCGTCGGCGACTACGACAACGACGGCTTCGCCGACATCTTCATCACGGCCGTCGGCCCCGACCAACTCTTCCGCAACCTCGGCAACGGCAAGTTCCAGAACGTGACGCAGCGCGCGGGCGTCGGCGACCCCGGCTTCGGCACCAGCGCCGCGTGGCTCGACTACGACCGCGACGGCCGCCTCGACCTCTTCGTCGCCAACTACGTCGAGTGGTCGCCCGAGACGGACGTTCACTGCACGCTAGACGGCACGACCAAGTCGTATTGCACGCCGCAGAAGTACAAGGGCCAGTCGCCGACCCTCTACCGCAACCGCGGCGACGGCCGCTTCGACAACGTGACGGCGCGCGCCGGCCTGCAAGACCCCGCGGGCAAGGCCCTCGGCATCGCGCTCCTTGATTACAACGACGACGGCCTGCTCGACATCTTCCTCGCCGTGGACACCGAGCCGAACAAGCTCTACAAGAACAACGGCAACGGCACCTTCACGGACGAGGCGCTGACCGCGGGCGTCGCCTTCGGCGAGACGGGCGCCGCCCGCGCAGGGATGGGCGTTGACGCGGCCGACTACGACGGCTCCGGCCGCCAGAGCCTGATCATCGGCAACTTCACGAGCGAGCGCATGGCGCTCTACCGCAACGAGGGCAACGGCCTCTTCACCGACGAGGCGCAGGCTTCCGGCATCGGCAAGATGTCGGAGCAGTCACTGACTTTCGCCACCTTCTTCTTCGACTACGACCTCGACGGCCTCCTAGACATCTTCGCCGTCAACGGCCACGTCTCCGACGACATACAGAAAGTCCAGCCGCGAGTGCGCTACGCGCAGCCGCCGCACCTCTTCCGAAACCTCGGCCGTCGCAAGTTCGAGGAGGTAACCGCGCGCGTCGGCCGCACGCTCGGCCGCGCCGTCGTCGGCCGCGGCGCCGCCTACGGCGACTACGACAACGACGGCGACCTGGACTTGATCGTCACGGTGAACAACGGCCCGGCGCGGCTCTACCGCAACGACAACGCGAACCAGAACGACGTGCTGAGGGTAAAGCTGGTGGGCGGCCCCTCGAACCGCGACGCCGTCGGAGCGCGCGTCGCCGTTAGGGGCGCGAACAACTTCAAGGCCTGGAACATGGTTCGGACGGGGTCGAGCTACGCGTCGCAGTCGGAGCTGCCCGTAGTCCTCGGCCTCGGCAGGCCGGACGGCACCGACCGCAGCTTCACGCTCGACATCACGTGGCCGAGCGGCGGCAGGATGACGCTTCAGCAGGTGAAGCCCAACCAGTCGCTCGTCATACAGGAAGGGCAGGGCATAGCCAAATCCGAGCCCATCGTCTTCGCGCGCCCCGCGCCGACTCCGACGCCCGCGGCCCCGCCCGCCCAGTGAGCTTGTATGAATAAACGCCCGTACAGCGCCGCCGCCTTCGTCATAACAGTAGCGCTGGCTCTGATCTCGGCCTTCGCGCCGCGCGGCGCCTTCAGGACGGCTGCGCAGGGAGGGAAGTCGGGCGCGCAATCGCGCGAGGAGGCTTACCGCGCGAACAACCTCGGCGTCGCCCTGCTCGAACAGTTCAAGCACAGGGAGGGGGCAGAGCAGTTCCGCCGCGCGCTCTCGATTGACCCGAAGCTCACGCTCGCCCGCATCAACTTGAGCATCGCGCTACTGAACGTGCCGGACTTTGCCGGCGCGCTCAAGGAAGCGCAGGCGGCGGCCGCTGCCGCGCCGAACGCGCCGCAGCCGCACTACGTCCTCGGCATGGTCGCGCGCCAGCAGGGGCGCGTCGAGGACGCCGTCGCCTCGTTCCAGCGCGTGCTCAAGATTGACCCGCTCGACGTTGGTGCGAACGTACAGCTCGGCCAACTCTACGCGCAGCAGCGAATGTACGCCGAGGCCGTCGCGGCATTCCGCGCCGCCGTCGCCGAGGAGCCCTACAACGGCACGGCGCTCTACAACCTCGGCACGGCGCTGCTGCGCATGGGCCGGCGCGAGGAGGGGCAGCGCATCGTCCAGCAGTTCCAGGCGCTGCGCCAGAGCGGCGCCGCGACCATCATCGGCCAGAACTACATGGAGCAGGGCCGCTACGCCGAGGCCGTAACCTCGACGGGCGCCGAGCCCGACCTGGTTGACAAGGCGACTCCCGAAGTCAGTTTCGTCGAAGCGACCGAGGCCCTTACGCCTCCGGCGGGCACGGTGGCGGGCGCGACTTTGAGCCCTTACGTCGGCGGCGCCGTTACGCTCTTCGACTTCGACTCGGACGGCGACCCGGACATCTTCGGCGCGTTCTCGACGGAGCGGAAGCTCTACCGCAACGACGGCGGAAAGTTCGCCGACGTGACCGCACAATCCGGCCTCGCGGCCAAGTCGGGCGCGTGGGCTTCGGCGGCCGTGGCGGGCGATTTCGACAACGACGAGAAGCCCGATCTGCTCGTCGCGGGCGCGGGCGCGCTCGCGCTCTACCGGAACGCGGGCGGCGGCCGCTTCGACGACGCGACCTCGGCGGCGCGGCTCCCCGCGTACACGCACCTCTCGGGCGCCGCCGCCTTCGTTGACGTTGACCACGACGGCGACCTGGACATCTTCGTCGGCGGCTCGCGGGCCGCGAGCGCGACGACGGCGAAGGCTACCGCCACCCCAAACCTCTTGCTGCGCAACAACGGCGACGGCACCTTCGCGGACGTGACCTCAGCGGCGAAGCTATCTCCAGACAGCGGTGCCGTCGTCGCGGTCGTCCCGACAGACTACGACAACCGGCGCGACGTTGACCTGCTCGTAGCCGCGGGCGATGGCTCGGTCGCCCTCTGGAAAAACCTGCGTGACGGGACGTTCCGCGAGGTTGCTGCCGAGGTCGGCCTCCCCGCGAAGGGCGCGCCCCTCGGCGCGGTCGCCGCTGGCGACGTGAACAAGGACGGCTTTACGGACTTCTACTTTGGTCGTGAGGGCGGCGTCGGCGATCTCGCGCTGAGCGACGGCAGGGGGCGTTTTAAGATAGCGGCGGCGCCGTCGGGCGGGGCCAAGCCTGTGGCGGCGCAGTTCCTCGACTACGACAACGACGGGCTGCTCGATATCCTTACGGTCGAAGGCGGTGCAGGCACATTGCGCGTGCTGCGCAACACGGGCCAAGCCTGGGCCGACGTGAGCGAGAAGGCCGCGGGGAAGGTGAGGCTTTCGGGCTGGCTCGCGTCCGGCGACCTCGACGGCGACGGCGACGTTGACTTGGTCTCAGTGCCTGCCGCGAAAGGCGAGATGGGGCGCGCGGTAGTCGCGCGCAACGAGGGAGGGAATCGCAACGCTTCTTTGCGCGTGCGCGTCGCGGGGAAGGTGAGTAACCGCGGCGGCGTCGGCGCTAAGATCGAGATGCGAGCCGGGAGCCTGCAACAGAAGCTCGAGACTTACTCGGCGAGCCCAGCGCCCGCGCCGTCGGACGTTATATTCGGTCTGGGCCGGCGCGAGTCGGCAGACGCCGTGAGGATCCTTTGGCCTTCGGGTGTTGTGCAGGCCGAGACCGAGTTCCCGGCGTCACAGGGCGCGGCGAAGTCGTTGGCGCGGACGCTGCCTGTCGTCGAGCTCGACCGCAAGCCCTCGTCCTGCCCGTACCTCTACGTGTGGAACGGCGAGCGCTTCGAGTTTGTGACTGACTTCATGGGGGGCGGCGAGCTGGGCTACTGGGCCGCGCCGGGCGTGCGCGCCGCGCCCGACCCGGACGAGTACGTGCGAATACGCGGCGACCAACTGCGCGAGCGCGGCGGCCGCTACGAGCTTCGAGTGACGAACGAGCTGGAAGAGGCCCTCTTCGTTGACCGCTTGCAACTCGTCTCGGTCGCGCACCCCGCGGGCGTCGAAGTCTTCCCCAACGAGGGCCTGGGCAACCCGACCTCCTCGGCCTTCAGGCTCTACGCGACGCGCGACGCGCGCCCGCCCCTCGCAGCCTCCGACGACCACGGCCACGACGTGCTCCCGCTCGTCTCGCGCCTCGACAGGAAATACCCTGACGACTTCGCGCTGAAAACTGTTCGCGGTTACGCCGAGCCGCACTCGCTCACTCTCGACCTGGGCGGCACGGGCGCGGGAACCGGCCAGCCCGTACTTCTTTTGACGGGCTGGACTGACTACGCATTTTCGAGCGACAACGTGGCCGCGGCGCAGCAGGGGATGACGCTCTCGCCCCCGGCGCTTCAGGTGAGGGACGGCGCGGGCCGATGGCGGACTGTCGTCGAGAATATAGGGATTCCCGTAGGCCGCCCTCAGACTGTGACGGTGGACCTGACTGGGAAGTTCCTATCGTCGAGCCGAGAGGTACGCATCCTCACGAACATGCGCATCTACTGGGATCAGATTCTGGTGGGGACTTCGGAGGCGCGCGCCGCGCTGCGAGTCGAACGGCTAGAAGCCTCATCGGCCGAACTGCGCTGGCGCGGCTTCTCGGCCGAGGTGACGCCCGACGGGCGCGAGCCGTATGGGTACGACTACGCGCGCGTGAGCCAGACTTCGCCGTGGAAGGTGATGCCCGGCTCCTACACGCGCTTCGGCGACGTGCGCGAGCTGCTCACGGCCACCGACGACATGTTCGTAGTCTCCCGGCCCGGCGACGAGCTCGCGCTCTCGTTCGACGCCGCGCCGCTCGCGCCCCTCCCCAAAGGCTGGGCGCGCACGTTCCTGCTCTACGCCGACGGCTTCAGCAAGGAGATGGACATCAACTCCGCGAGCCCGCACGAGGTCGCGCCCATGCCTTTCCACGGCATGAGGGAGTACCCGTACACGAGCCCGGCGGCCTACCCCTCGACGCCCGCGCACCGCGCCTACGTCGAGCGCTACAACACTCGACTGGTCACGGCGCCGCCGCAGGGCGTCGCATCAGCCGTAGTTCTCCATCACTAACAGGATGACGAGCACGGCCACAGCGATGCCGAGGCCGATTGCGACCTTCGCGCCTGTGGAGAGGTTGTTGCCGCC
>DASPKR010000705.1:0-12340 GCA_035627975.1 Pyrinomonadaceae bacterium
GCGACGGCGCGGGGCTCAAGTTTAATGACGCGCTCGCCGCCATCGCTCGTCTGGATGACTAGGCGGTGCGCGACGAAGTCGAAGTCAATCTGGAAGGCGGCGGTGCCGTGCGGCATCGAGTTGGTGGTAAGTCCCCGCGGCTTGACGTAGAGGGGAACCTGCCACCAGTGGTTTATGTGCGGCGCCTGCGCGAGCCTGACCTTGCCCACGATCTGCGTCATCATGTGCAGGGTGACGCACGTCTCGCGCCACTCCGCGAGCGGGAGCGCGGGCCAAGCCCCGCCGCCCCCGCCGCTTAACTTCGCCTCCATCTCTCTCTGCCTCCCTCTTACTTCTCCGTGCGGGGCCGCTTCGAGAGCTTCGGCTTGCCGGTGCGCGGGCGCGCTGCCTTCGCGCCCCGCGAAGGCAGCACCGGCACAGCCTCGTCGAACGACGCCTCGATGTTGACGTAGAAGCGGAACAGTCCTGTCGTCTGCACGCCGAGCAGGAACTCGACGTTGATGCTTTCGCCGGGCAGTACCGGCGTCGTGACGACCGTGCCGGCCGCGAGCGAGGAGTTGTAGCCGCCGCCGTTCGGCTGGGCGGGCGGCGTCTCAAGAGTCGTCGGCTGCACGACGACCGTGCAGGGGTTGACGGGCGGCACGCCCGAGTCGGCGCACGTGTCTGCGTCGCCCACGTTCTCGACCTCCGCCTCGCCGTCGGAGGTTCGCACCCTCACGTCCGCGAAGCCGGGCGCCGGCGGGTAGGTTGTCACCTCTACGACGCGGAAGCGCAGCGTCGTTATCGTCTGCGCGGTGTTGTTGACGACGCGGCGGCGAACCGAGATCGTGCCTTCGGTCGAGTTGTTCGTCGGGTCGGAGTCGAAGTCACGGAAGCGGTTCGGCGACTACGAGGGCGCCTTCGAGCGGTCGAGCGGCAGGAGCGAGACGGTCGAGTTGCGCTGGATGGGCGAGCTCGAATTCTCGGGGCCGGGGGCGCCGAGGCGCTCGCACGCGAAGTTCGCCGTCGGCGTGCAGTACGGCCCCGCCGGGTCTGTGTCAACCAGAAGGAAGTCAGACTCGTTGTCGCCCGAGTCCTTCGGCACGCCCGGCGTGGTGCAGCCCGTCCCCTGCACGAACGAGCAGAGCGAGCGGTACAGGCTCGTGTTGTGAGGCGAGTTGTAGAGCGTCTGGTTGGTCGAGAGCGCTGGGTAGCCCGTCCCCTCTTTGTAGAGCGAGTTCAACTCCGCCGAAGAGCCGACGGCGTCCATGCGGACGTCGGCGCTGAAGTTCGTCGGGTTAGAGGTGTAGAAGAGCGCGATGCCGGCGTTGTCGCCTATGTCGGCGGTGTACTCCCGGTCGCCTTCGGCGGTCGTAAGCAGCCCGGCCGGGTAGGCCGAGAGCGTGTAACCGTCCGAGTTGACGCCCAGATAGTGCTCCCGCGCCGGGATGGTGGTCGTGTCGGGGATGGTGAAGCGCACGGTGCCGTCGGAGGCGGCGAGGCCGAAGCCGCCCGAGCCGTCGAAGGAGCTGACGGTAACGTCCGAGTCGCTGTTGTTGTAAATCTCGACGAACTCGTCCTCGGTGCCGCCGGGGCCGCGCAGGCGGAACTCTGAGATGATGAGCGGCGGCGGCGGCGCGATGGTCGTGTACTCGAAGACGTTGGCGCAGCTCGCGCTCGTGCAGGCGAAGCACGAAGGGCAGTCGCCGCTGTTGGCGTAGATGACGTTGCCGCCGGCCGAGTGCCACGCGACGACCACGTACTTGACGGTCGTCCCGGCCGGCTGCGCGGGGATGGTGGCGGTTGCGATGTCCACTATCTGGCAGTTCTGCGACAGGTCTGAGTAGGTGTAGGTGTAGCTCGCCACGACCTCCTGCGTCGTCCCCGTGGGGTTAACGTCGGTGACGCCGCCCGAGACGGTCGTCGCGGTCGTAGGGTTCGTCCCGTCTGTCGTGTAGAAGACGCGCACCTGGTTCGTGAAGAACTGAAACTCGATCTTGAAGCGGAGCGTGTACGCCCCCGAGTAGATGTGGTAGGCGCCGAAGGGCGCGGGGCTCGAAGGGCTCAAATCTGGCGTGTCCACGTAACGGCCGCCCGCCTCGTCCACGGGGTCTGTGCTCACCTCGCACGTGAAGGTGGATGGGTTAATCGTGCCGACGGGCTGCGCCACGTACTCGCTCGACTGCTCGTGGTAGACGAAGTTGGCCGCGGCTTGCGCCGCCTCCGAGAGCACGCACACCGCCGCCACGGCGGCCAGGGTCAGACAGAACTTCCGCATTCTGTGTCTCCTAGAAGATTCACGTAGTGGTTGTAGTCAAAGGGCGCCGGGCCTTAAGAACACGGGCGGGCGGCCCGGCGGCCCGTCGTAGGATTGCGCCGAAACTGTAACGCCCCGCCCGGCGGCGAGTCAACGAACTTCTCCGCGCCGGCCGGGGCGCGTTGCCATTTCCGCGCGCGGGATGATATACCTGCAAGCCATCCCGGCCGCGGCTTTTCCTGGCGCCCGCGGCGCGCTAACTATCAGGTCATTCTTAAATTCTTCAGGCGGAAAGGTGCACCGGTCATCATGGCTGGCAAAACTCCCATCACGGTCGCGCACGGCGACGGCATCGGCCCCGAGATAATGGAGGCCACGCTGCACATCATCCGGGAGGCGGGCGCCGAGCTCGACATCGAGACAATAGAGATAGGCGAGCGCGTCTATCTCGCAGGCAACCCGGCCGGGATAGAGCCGGGCGCGTTCGACTCCCTCCGCCGCACGAAGGTCTTCCTGAAGGCCCCGATAACGACGCCGCAGGGCGGAGGCTACAAGAGCCTGAACGTCACCGTCAGAAAGACCTTCGGCCTGTACGCCAACGTCCGCCCGTGCGTCTCCTACCACCCGTTCGTAGAGACGAAGCACCCGAAGATGGACGTGGTCATCGTCCGCGAGAACGAGGAGGACGTGTACGGCGGCATAGAGTACAGGCAGACGGGGCAGGTAACCCAATGTCTCAAGCTCATCTCGCGCCCCGGCACAGAGAAGATCGTGCGCTACGCCTTCGAGTACGCGCGCGCCAACAACCGGCGGAAGGTCACGTGCTTCACGAAAGACAACATCATGAAGATAACGGACGGGCTCTTCCACCGCGTCTTCGACGAGATCGCCGCCGAGTACGCCGACATAGAGAACGAGCACTGGATCGTTGACATAGGCTCCGCCAAGCTCGCCGACACGCCCGAGGCGTTCGACGTGGTCGTGCTCCCGAACCTCTACGGCGACGTGCTCTCCGACGTGGCCGCGCAGATAGCCGGCTCCGTGGGCCTCGCCGGCTCGGCAAACATAGGTGACTCGATAGCGATGTTCGAGGCCATACACGGCAGCGCCCCGCGCCGCGCCGGCCAGAACCTCGCAAACCCCTCCGGCCTCTTCCTCGGCGCCGTGATGATGCTCGTCCACATCGGCCAGACCGAGGCGGCCGAGCGCGCGCACAACGCGTGGCTCCGGACGATGGAGGACGGCGTGCACACATACGACGTTT
Source organism: Pyrinomonadaceae bacterium (assembly GCA_035627975.1). GTDB lineage: Bacteria > Acidobacteriota > Blastocatellia > Pyrinomonadales > Pyrinomonadaceae > QHXN01. The sequence goes on from DASPKR010000705.1 coordinate 3,501, forward strand.
ACTCCGAAGGAGTGAGTAAAGAGAAGGTCGGGACGCGCGAGTTCGCGCAGGCCGTAGTCGCGCGCCTCGGGCAGAAGCCGGAGCGGCTCAAGGCCGTCAGCTACAAGTCGGGCGCCGCGGCGGGGACGAGCTTCGCAAGCCGCATGGCGCGCGAGGCCGCCGCGTCGAATAAGCAGACCGTGGGCGTTGACGTTTACCTCGAATGGTCGGGCGGGAGCGCCGAGGACTTGGGCGGCGCCGTCTCGAAGCTCTCGGGCGACGGCCTGCGGCTCACCTCCATCAGCAACCGCGGCGTCAAGGTCTGGCCCGGCGGCCACACGGAGACCTTCTGCTCCGACCACTGGCGCTACCGCTTCACCTCCGCCGAGTCGGAGGGCGGCCGCGAGGTCGGGCACCGTCAGATTGCGTCGCTCCTGTCGCGCTTCGCCGACGCCGGCCTCGACTTCATAAAGACGGAGAACCTCTGCGACTTCGACGGCAAGCCCGGCTACTCGCACGCGCAGGAGTAAAGGGAAAGGAGCTGAGCCAATGTCTGCTTCGTCCGCTTCTTCGGCCGAGCGGCCCGGTGCCGGCGAGCACGCGCCCTACTACGAGCGTTACGTCTCGCTCGTCCCCGACGGCGACGTGGTCGCCACGCTCGGCCGCCAGTTCGCCGAGACGAGGGCGCTGCTGGAAGGAATCAGTGAGGAGAAGGCCGGCTCGCGCTACGCCGAGGGAAAGTGGAGCATAAAGGAGCTGGTCGGCCATCTCATTGACGCCGAGCGCGTCTTCGCCTACCGCGCCCTGCGCTTCTCGCGAGGCGACACTACGCCCCTGCCGGGCTTCGAGCAGGACGACTACGTGCGCGCCGCCGACTTCGACTCGCGCACCTTGCGCTCGCTCGCCCTCGAGTTCGAGCACGTGCGCGCCTCGACCATCCTCATGCTGCAAGGGCTGGGGGCCGAGGCCTGGGGGCGGCGCGGAACGGCCAGCGACAGCGAGGTGAGCGTCCGCGCCCTCGCATACATCATCGCCGGCCACGAACTGCACCACGTCCGCATACTGCGCGAGCGTTACCTGTGAGCGAGCGGTTAATGAGCGAAGGCGGCAGAGAAGAAGGCGCCGAGGCGCGGCCGCTCGTCGCCGTCATAATGGGCAGCACGTCCGACTGGGAGACGATGCGCCACGCCGCGGAGGTGCTCAAGAGCTTCGGCGTCGAGCACGAGTGCCGGGTGGTTTCGGCACACCGCACGCCCGAGTGGATGGCGGAGTTCGCGCGCGGGGCCGAAGGGCGCGGCCTCGAAGTCGTAATCGCGGGCGCGGGCGGGGCGGCCCACCTGCCGGGGATGGTCGCCGCGCAGACGCTCCTTCCCGTCCTCGGCGTCCCCGTCAGGAGCCGCGCGCTTCAGGGCGTTGACTCGCTCCTCTCTATAGTGCAGATGCCGGCGGGCGTCCCCGTCGGCACGCTCGCAATCGGCGAGGCCGGCGCGACGAACGCCGCCCTCCTCGCAGTCGCCATACTCTCCACGACGCGGCCCGACCTGCGCGAAAAGCTCAGGCGCTTCCGCCGCGAGCAGACCGAGAAAGTGCGGGAGTCCACCCTGCCCGTATGAGCGCAGTCCTGCCCGGAGCGACCATCGGCGTGCTCGGCAGCGGCCAGCTCGGCCGCATGTTCGCCATCGCCGCGCGCCGCATGGGCTACCGCGTCCACACCTTCTCGCCCGACTCCGACACTCCCACGGGCCAGGTCGCGGACAAGGAGTACGAGCACGCTTACGACGACCTCGACGCCGTCCGCGAGTTCGCGCGCGGCGTATCGGTCGTGACCTTCGAGTTCGAGAACGTCCCGGCCGAGTCGGTCGAGGCGGCCGAGAGCCTCGCGCCCGTCCGCCCCTCCGGCTCCGTGCTCTACACCACGCAGAACCGGCTGCGCGAGAAAAACTTCCTCGCCCGCTGGGGCTTCCCCATCACGGCCTTCCGCCACGTGACCTCGGCCGAAGGCTTGCGCGCGGCGCTCGCGGAGGTAGGCTGCCCGGCCGTGCTGAAGACGGCCGGCTTCGGCTACGACGGCAAGGGGCAGTCGCGCATCAATTCGGAGTCGGACGTTGCGCCCGCACTCGCCGCCCTCGGCGGCCGAGAGGCCGTCCTCGAAGCCTTCGTTGACTTCGAGCGCGAGGTCTCCGTCGTCGCCGCGCGCGGCGCGGGCGGCGAGTTCCGGCACTACGGTGTCATAGAGAACACGCACCGCCGCCACATACTCGACCTCTCCGTAGCTCCGGCCGGCGTCACGGAGCGCGTGGCGCGCGAGGCAGTCGAGATAGCGCGCAGCGTCCTCGAAGCCCTGGACGTGGTCGGCGTCATGTGCGTCGAGTTCTTCCTCACGCGAGACGGCCGCCTCCTCATCAACGAACTCGCCCCGCGGCCGCACAACTCCGGCCACTTCACCTTCGACGCGTGCCTGACGAGCCAGTTCGAGCAGCAGCTCCGCGCCGTCTGCGGCCTCCCGCTCGGCTCGACCGAGCTGCTGAAGCCGGCCGCGATGGCGAACCTGCTCGGCGACCTGTGGCACGCGGGCGAGCCCGACTGGCGCGCCGCCCTCACCTTCCCGTCGGTCAAGCTGCACATCTACGGCAAGACCGAAGCGCGCCGTGGGCGCAAGATGGGACACCTCACCGCGCTCGCCTCCACGCCCGCCGAGGCCGCACGCACAGTGCTGGCCGCCCGCGCCGCGCTCACGCGCTAAATCAGAGCAAAGACGAAGAAATGATGGATGCGGCAGTGTCGAATGAAAGGCAGAGGCTTTTTATCTGCCGCCCGCCGCCGCGGCGTCTCATCATTTGAGGTCGCTGACGAGGACGACATCGTTGTTGACATTGTTCCGCGACAGGACGAGCAGGCGGCCGTCGCGCGACCAGTCGAAGTAGCCGATCTCATCGGACTTGAAGTCGGTCAGTTGCGTGGGCTTGCCGCCGTCAGTGGGCTGGCTCCAGAGGTTGGAGACGCCCGCGCGCCTCTGTATGTAGTTCAGCGCGCGCCCGTCCGGCGCCCAGCGCAGTTTCATCGGCCAGACGTTAACGTCAAACGTCTTGACGGGCGGCCCCCCTTCGGCTGGGATGATGACGACCTTCCACCGGGTCAGCTTCTCGTCAAAGTAGCCGCAGGCGATCTGCTTCCCGTCCGGCGAGACGGCCGGGTCGCTCGAAGTGTAATCGGTCAGTGGCACGGAGTCGCCCCCTTCGATAGGGACTCTCGTCACCCTTTGCTTGCCGGAAGTGGTGGACGTGTAAAAGACCCAACGGCCGTCGGGCGAGCAGTGCGGGCTCAGATCGCGCTGGCCGTTCGTCAGCCTCGTCGGGTTCCGGCCGTCTATGTCTATCCTCCAGATGTTCTGCGCGCCGGCGCGGTCTGAGACGAAGACGACGTAACGGCCGTCGGGCGAGACCGTCGGCCTGATGTTGCTCGACGCGTCGGCGGTCAGTTGTTTTTGGCCCGTCCCGTCCGCGTTCGCAATCCAGATGTTCGGGTTACCGCCCGCCGACGACGATGACGACGTGTAAACCACGCGGCCGTCGGGGGCGAAGGCGACGCCGTCCAGCCCGTCATACTTGTTGGTGGTGATGCGCGCGGCCCGCGCGGCGTCCGCGCCCGGCGCGACCCAGAGGCTCGAAAGCCGCTCGAAGGACGTAGTGACGAAGGCTTGCGAGTCCGCCGTCATCCTGACCCAGCGGTAATCGTACACGTCGTTAGTTATCCTGCGCGTCTCGCCGCCAGGGTAAGAGGCGTACCAGATTTGCATGGGGAATTCCGACGGCTGGTCTGAGCCTGTGAAGATGAAGCCGCTGCCGTCCCTGAGCCACGCGAACTGTCCGAGCGAAGACCAGCGCTGAGAATTGATCTGGGTCACCGTCCCATCTTTCACCCGCACCGTGACCATTTGCCGGTAGAGGCCGTTGGCATCCACACCCCTGATGCCCATAAGGATTACTTCACCGTCGGGCGACCACGCCGGCCCGCCAATGTACGTGACCCAGGTGGTGATGTACGTCATGAGCCTCTGCTCTCCCGTGCCGTCCGCGTTCGCAATCATCAGCGCGGTCACTCCCTCGGTCGGATAGCCGCGAAGGAAAGCCATGCGCTTGCCGTCTGGAGAAAAGGTGGGGGGCGTGTCCAGGTCTTCGCCTATCACCTGCGTCGCGCCGCCGAGGACGGGCATCTTGTAAACGATGCTCGGCACGTTCGTCCCCGTCTTGGCGTAGTAGATGTAGTTGCCGTCCGCAGAGAAGAAAGAGCAGCAGAGAAGGACGCCTGCGGGAGGGACTATCTCCTTGTCGCTGCCCGTCGGGATGTGCATGAGCCGGACGCTCTCCTGCGCACGCTCGCCCGTGACATAGACTAGGTACTTCCCGTCGGGCGAGATGCCGGGGAAGTTGGCCTTGCCGGTCGTCGTGAGCCTCGTCATCTTGATCTTGCCGAAAGGTTCTGACGATTTCGCGCGCAGATAGCCGAAGTATTTAAGACCTACGGCGATGCCTGCTGCCGCGAGAGCCAACACGCCCAGGGCGACTGCCGTCCCTCGCTTGTGCCGCTTGATTACGCCGGCGACGTATGCCGCGCTCGACACGGTGTGCGCGCCTTCGACCAGCGCGGTTCGCGCCGCCGCGCCTTCGGCCGTGCCGGCGCGCGCGCCGTCCGCCGTCGAGCCGCCGCTCGACGGCGACACGGAGCGCTCGATCTCCGCGTCAAGCTCAAGCCTGCGTTTGAGGTTGCGCAGGTCAATCAATAAATCCTTCGCCGTCTGGTAGCGCTCGCCCGCCTCCTTCGCCAGCGCCTTCGAGACGATGCGCTGCAACTCTTCGGGGACGCCTTCGGCGCGGGTCGAAAGCGGCGGCGGCTCTTCGTCCTGAATGGCTATGACTTGGCGGTGTATGTCCGCGCCCTCGAAGGGCAGGCGTCCCGCGACCATCTCGTAGAGGACGACGCCCAAAGACCATATGTCCGTGCGGGCGTCGGTGGCGCGGCCGCGCGTCTGCTCCGGCGACATGTAGGCCACCGTCCCCAAAACAAGCCCCGGCTCCGTCTGCACGAAGGGCCGCGTCGCCGCCTCCGGGTCGGTTGCGCGCTCGGCGAGCTTCGCCAGCCCAAAGTCGAGCACCTTAACGTAGCCGTCCCGACGCCTGACCATAACGTTCTCGGGCTTCACGTCGCGGTGGACTACCCCGGCCTCGTGCGCCGCGTCGAGGGCGGCGGCTATCTGTATGGCGAGGTCGAGGACTTCGTGCAGCTTCACGCGACGGCCCGACAGGTGTCTCCTCAAAGTCTCGCCGTCTATGAACTCCGTGGCGATGAAGTTTGCGCCGTCGGCCTCGCCGACCTCGTAGATGGTCAGTATGTTCGGGTGGTTGAGGGCCGAGACGGCCTTCGCCTCCTGCTCGAAGCGCTGCATGCGCTGGCGGTCGGAGGCCAATCCGGCGGGCAGCACCTTGAGCGCGACGTTGCGTTCGAGCCGGGTGTCGCGCGCCAGATAAATTTCACCCATGCCGCCGGCCCCGAGCTGCCGGAGCACGACATAGTGGCCGACCTCCCGCCCCTCCTCAAGGCGCGCCCTCCCGGCTTCGAGGAGCGGGGCCGCGACCCTCATGGCGCGCGAGCTGATGAGGCTGTCGTCTTCCGAGCGCTCGTAGGAGGCGATGAGGGATTCGACCTCGCCGCGCAACGCCGCGTCGCCGGCGCACGCCTCTTCGAGGTAGGCCGCGCGCCTGTCGGCGGGTTGTTCGAGCACCGACTGCAATACGCGGTCAACCTTTTTCCAGCGTTCGGGGTTCATCGTGAAGGGGCGTGAGGCGCGCGGCGCGCGCCTTCCGTCTAGGCTTCCGTCGTGTCGCCCTTGCTGACGGCGTGATAGAGCCAGGCTTTCGCCGACTCCCAGTGCCGCTTGGCCGTGCGCGACGAGATGCCGAGCACGTCAGCCACCTCGTCGAAGGTCAGGCCGAGGAAGTGATGCAGCTCGACGACGCGGCCCTTCTCGGGATCATGTGTTTCGAGGTCGGCGAGCGCCGAGTCGAGGGCGAGGAGGTCTGCGGCGCGCTCGGGCGTCATCACGGGCGCGCCCTGCCAGAGCAGGTCTGCGGCGTGCTCTAACGTCATGGCACCGGCGTCGTCGGGCTGGACGGCCCGCCCACCGCCGCCGCGCTTCCGGCGGCGGCGCGAGCGCGCGTGGTCAATGAGAATCTGGCGCATCACGCGCGCGGCGACCGCGAAGAAGTGCTTCCGGCTCTCCCACTCCATGCCGCGCTGGCCGGCGAGCTTGATATATGCCTCGTTGACGAGCGCCGTGGTCTGCAAGGTGTGGCCGGGCTGCTCGCGTCTCATGCGGCGGCGGGCCAGGCGGCGCAACTCGTCGTAAACGAGCGGGGCTAGGCGGTCGAGCGCCGCCTTGTCGCCGTGGCTCCAGGCGGCGAGAAGCCTCGTCACTTCGTGCGGCGCGTCGTCGTCCACGCGGGCGATTCCAATGGGTCGGGCGGCGCGAGGAAGGGCGAATTGTAGCACTTTAAAAGAGGCCCGCGCCTGTTTTTAAAGAGAATCGCCGCGGGCGCGCCCGGCGTAAAAGACTCCACCTGTCACTTTTTTCCCGCCGCTATCGCTTCTCCGTGTGTAGGCCGCCCCGTAGGGGATTAAGGTGGAGAGGAGCGGGAAGATGATGCAAAGAATTCTGTCAATCACGTTCTGCGTCTTGATGGCGGGCAACCACTTTGCCGCGGGGGGCCGCCCCCCGGCGCCGAACGGCGGGGACGGCCACGCCGCCGTGCGCACAGACCGGGCCGGGCTGTCGTGGCCGGAGGCCCCCGCCGGGCTTCGCGCGGCCTTCGAGCGGGCGCGATACCGCGCAGGGAGTGGGGCCGGCGGGGTGACGGTCTCGGAAGCGGAGGACGGGGGCGCGCCGCCCGCCGCGGCGTTCGTCCCGCTCGTCGAGCAGCAGCGGTTGCAGGCGTCGGACGCCGCCGTCAACGACCAGTTCGGCTACTCGGTCGCGCTTAGCGGGGACACGGCCGTCGTCGGCGCACGCTTCGACGACCACCCCGGCAAGACTGACGCAGGCTCGGCCTACGTCTTCGTCAGGAGCGGCGGAGTGTGGACTGAGCAGGCGAAACTGCAAGCGAGCGACGCCGACGCCCATGACTTCTTCGGCCACTCGGTCGCGCTCGAAGGCGACACGGCCATCGTCGGGGCTTACGCCGACGACACCGGCAAGACGGACGCCGGGTCGGCTTACGTCTTCACGCGCAGCGGCACGACGTGGACGCAGCAGCAGCGGCTACAGGCTCGTGACGCCGACGCCAGTGACCTCTTCGGCGTCTCGGTCTCCATGAGCGGCGACATGGCGATAATCGGCGCGTATTGGGACGAAAACTCTGGCATCTTCGCCGCCGGCTCGGCCTACGTCTTCACCAGAAGCGGCGGCGTGTGGGCCGAGCAACAGAAGCTGCAAGCGGGCGACCCCTCCGCGTCCGACCAGTTCGGCTGGTCGGTCGAGGTTGACGGCGACACGGCGATGGTCGGAGCAACCCAAGACGACAACGGCAGCATGCTGAGCGTCGGCTCCGTTTACGTCTTCACGCGCAGCGGCGGCGCGTGGACGCAGCAGCAGAAGCTGCAAGCGAGTGAACCGGGCTACGGTGACAGTTTCGGCGTCTCGATCTCTTTGAGCGGCGGCACGGCGTTCATCGGCGCTTACGACGACGACAACAGCTCGGCGAACGCAGGCTCGGCCTACGTCTTCGCCAGAAGCGGCGGGGTGTGGACAGAGCAGCAGCGGCTGCAAGCCGGCGACGCCGGCCCCAATCGCTTCTTCGGCTGGTCGGTCGCGCTCGAAGGCGACACGGCCGCGGTCGGCGCTCTCGATAACGCCTACATCTTCACGCTCGCCGGCGCGACGTGGGCCGAGCAGCAGAAGCTTCCGGCGACTGGCGACCTGGTCTCGGTCGCGCTCGACGGCCGCTCGCTGATAGCCGGGGCCTACCGTCACACCAACAGCGGCGGGACGTGGGCCGGCTCGGCTTACGTTTTCTCCCGTCCCGCGACCGACATGGAGATCAACAGCCGCGACTCCGCAGACCCCGTGCCGGTCGGGGGCTCATTCACCTACACGCTTCGCGTCTATAACCGCGGCCCCCGCGAGGCCCACAACGTCACGGTCACAGACTCCATCCCTTCGGGGCTGACCGCGTCGGGCGTGAGCCTGCACGGGGCAAGCGACTACACCGGCGCAGGCTGCTCCGTTGACCCCTTAGCCAACAGGGTCAACTGCCAGTTGGGCACGATGCGTGTCTTCGACAACACCTTCGACGGCGTCGTGAAAAAGGGCAAGGCCGTCGTTATGGTGACGGTCACGGCGGAGCAGCCCGGGCAGTACACGAACGAGGCCACGGTGAACGCGAGCGAGTTAGACCCCGACACGTCGAACAACACCGGCAGGCAGACGACGACCGCGCTCGGCATCTCCTCGGTCGAGGTCACGCCCGACGCCGTTCCCGGCGGCGCGGCCTGCCTGAAGCCGTCCGTGAAGGTGATGCTGAGCGGCGCGACGCCATACGACACTTTCGTCGAACTCTCCGACGATCTGGCGGCGACGGCCAACATACCCGACTCGTCCTCGCCGCTGAGACTGCGAGTTCCCGCGGGGCAGAGTTCCGCGACGGTCGAGGTGGAGACGCTGGAGGTCACCTCGGCGCAGGCCGGGCGGGTGACGGCCGCTTACGGCACGTCGGGCGGCGCCGCGCCGCTGACCGTGAGGCCGATAGGCGTGAAGAGCGTGTCGGTCTCGCCTTCCTCGGTCGTGGGCGGCGGGCAGAGCGCGGTCGCCG
>DASPKR010000706.1:0-6076 GCA_035627975.1 Pyrinomonadaceae bacterium
TTCGGCAGCCGCCCGGCCGCGCCCTCTTCCATGTTTAAGAAGAGAAGATATGCGCCCCAGCCGCGCGAGGCTTTGAGCTGAGAGCGCAGGGCGGGCGGCGTGCGCTTCTACTTAGAGCTCGCGCCCGTCGCCGAGGCGCTGCACGACGCCGCCCTGCGCTCCCCCGGCCTCGCGGCCGCGTCGCCGCTCGAACGCCTCAAGCTGCTCGCGCGCGCGGGCCGCGTGTCAACGAAAATCCTCGCCGGCATGGGCAAGCGCGCCGCCGACTATCTCGGCGGCACTTCCTCGCGCTTCCGACGCTTCATAGACGCGCAGCTCCAAATCTTCGCGCAGGCCGCGAGCCGCGATTGCGCGTACCTCTACGCGGCGGTCGCTCTCGCGCAGCCCCTGCGCGGCATGTACACGATGCGAGGCGGCGCGCAGTCGCTCCCCGACTCGCTCGCCGAGTCAATAAGGAAGAGCGGCGGCACTGTCCGTCTGAACACGCCCGCGCTCCGCCTCGCCTACGACTCGCGGGGCCGCGCGGCAGGCGTGCAGCTTTTGAGCGGCGAGACCGTCGAGGCCGGCCGCGCCGTCATCAGCAACCTCACCGTCTGGGACACCTACGGCAAGCTCGTCGGCGCGGAGCGCACGCCGCCCGCCCTGCGCTCTCAGCTCAAAGCCTCGCGCGGCTGGGGCGCATACCTTCTCTTCTTAAACATGGAGGAGGGCGCGGCCGGGCGGCTGCCGAACGAACGGGTTCTCGTACTTGACGACTGGCAGGAGGGCGAGGAGTTCGACCCCGAGCGTTCGATGTTCATGTTCAGCGCCTCGCCCGGCGGGGCGGCCGGGGGCGCCCGCTCCGTCACCGTCTCGGCCTTCACCGACGCAGAGCAGTGGTTCTCTTTTCACACTGACGAGGCGGAGCACGAGGCGCAAGACCAGCGCGCGCTCGAAGCGCTATGGGGCCGCGTGCACGCGGCGCTGCCGGAGCTCGGCTCGGGCGTCGAGGTCGTAGAGACTGCGACGCCGCGCGCCTTCTACGAGCGCACGCGCCGGAGGCTCGGGATGGTGGGCGGCACGCCGCGCACGCCCGAGGCGCTCGTCGGCCCCGGCGCCCTCACGCACCGCACGATCGTCGAACGGCTCTTCATCGTCGGCGACACGGTCTTCCCCGGCAACGGCCTGGCGGCCGTCACGCACTCGGCCCTTGCCGCGGCCGACGAGATAGAGCGCCGCAAGCGTTCCCGTTAAAAATAACATCCGGGGGCTCGGGCCTTCGGCCGGCCGCCTCGGCGCGTCCCGACATGACGCGCTGAAACTTCCGGCTTCGTCCCGCTCCCCCGGACGGGGTGGGAAACCTGATTATAGTGTCGCCGCCTTCAGCGCGGCTGAATCGTCTTCTCGGGCCGCACGGGCATATCCACCGAGCGCGAAGGCGGAGGCGACGGTGGGTCGGAGCGCGAAGGCATCGTCGGCCTCGGCGACACGTCGCCCGATCCGGACTTGTTGCCCCCCACGGCCTCGCCCCTCGTTATGTTGCGCCCGCCGCCGGAGTCGCTCCCGCCGCCGGAGTGACCGCCGCCGCCGTAGTAGCCGCCCGAGTAGTAACCGTTGTTGTAGTCGTAGTAGTTGCCGGGGCAGTTGCCGCACCCGCCGTGGTAGAGGCCGCCGTAGGAGAAGCCGTAGGCCGAGCCCCAGCCGGAGAAGAACGGCATGAACGTGTAGCAGTGACGGCGCGGGTCCCAGAACCAGACCCCGTGGCCGTAGCGGCTGTAGCCGAACATCGTGTCGAAATCGGCGTCGGCAAGGAGCACGCGCGCCTTCAGGCGCAGGAACTTGTCGTTGAGCTTAGCCAGCTCGCGCCCCCGCTCCTTGCTCCAGAGGTCAAGCTCGTCCTGCTTCTTCTTGTCGAGCTTAGCCAGCTCGACGCGGCCCGCCGAGTCAACGCGCGCAACCTTGCCGCCCTTGAGGAACGAGCCCTGCCCCTCGCCGACGTAGGCGCGCCCCTTGACGACGGCCACCTCGGTCACGCCCGACGCTAGCACCGATATGCGATAGACGCCGCCGCTCACGATGAGCACGCGCGTCTGCGGCGTGTTGACAGCAATGGAGAGGGCTATGCCGTCGTAGCCCGTGGCCTCTACGACGGCGGCGCCGCGCGCCAGCCGCAGGCGTAGGTCGTCGAGAGAAGAGTCAACCAGCTCGAACTCGGTGCCGGAGCCTGCGCGGAAGTAGGAGCCGGGGTTCAAGAGCACTTCGATGCGGCCGTCCGTGCCGGTGCGCACCTCGTCGCCGCTCTTGAGGTCGTCCTTGACCGAGGCGCGCTGCCAGTTGACCTCGCCCGGCTTCCTGTACTTCACGTCGCCCTCGACGTAGTTGACGCCGCCGGCGCGCGCCGAGATGAGGCGCTCATTCCTCGTCGTCTGCGCGAGGGCGCTGCCCGTGAGTGAGAGGAGCGCGAGCGCGAGTAGGCCGCGCACCGTTCCTTTCAAGACAGTGTTCATGTCACACCTTCCTTAAACCGAGTGAATGCGGAGCTTCAGGAGGAGAGATAAAGTCTCGCGCGCCCTGAAGCATACTCCCAACCGCCCGGCCGGGCAAGGGTCGTTTTAGGGGCAGGCGGGACGAGGGCGGGCCGCCTCTGTAGGCCCCTTTTTCGGTCTAGGCTAAGACAGGCCGAGCGCCTCGTCCAGGTCGGAGGCGGCGCCGCGAAGAACTGTGACGGCGTCGCCCTCGATGACGACGCGGGTTTGCAGGGCGCCCTCGGGCCATGCGGCCGCCGGGCCGTCCTGACGAGCGCCGCCTTTCAGAGCGCCGTAGGCGCGGAAGAACTCGCGCGCGTCCGAAGGCTTGTCCCAGACGGTCTTCCATACGAAGAGGGCGGGCTTGCCCTCGCGCTCGAAGACGAAGGCGCGGTCGCCGCCCCAGCCCGCGGCCGCGCGCCGGGCCTCTCCGACGGCGACGCCCGCCATCAAAAGCCCGCGCACGCCGACCTCGCCCAGCGGCGTCGAGGCCGTCATGCGCCAGCCCCTCTCCTCGAACGCGCGCACGTCGAGCTGCACGTCGCGCGGCGCCTCGCCGGAGAAATACTTCTCCGGGTGCAGGACTTGTTCCGAAGACTGAGGCGGGCGACGGAAGAGCTCGTCCAAGCCCCCTTCCGGCCGAGCGCGCCGCACCGATTCGACGAAGCGCACGCCGTCCCGGTAACGGAATATGAAAGTCTCCGTGAGCAGCGGCGGGAACAAAGCGCCTATGCCGCCGCGGTAGGGCGCGAAGCGCGCGTCCTCGGCCCGCGCTATCTCTTCGAGGGCCTTGCGCGCCCACGAGTCGCCCTGCTGCACGCGCCGCTCGACGGCCGTGGCGTCGCCCTCGACCACCGCGAAGAGCGCCTCCGTGCGGTCGAAGTTAAACGGCCGCGCCAGCAGCATCTTCATCAGGTCGAAGTGCTGATCCTGTAGCGCGTGGACGAACTCGTGCGCGAGGAGCGCGCCGTTGCGGAACCCTCCCCCTTTAGGATCATCCGAGACTAAGAGCACCTGCTTGTCGAGCGGCGAGTAGGTAGCGCCCGCCGAAAGCGCCGTGAAGCTCACGGCCAGAGCGGCGAGGTCAGTCCCCTCGGGCAGCATCCCGCCCGCCACGCCGAGCCGGCCCAAGCCCGTCAGGTCTTCCGTCCCGATTACGTCGGCCAGCTCCTTAGTGCGCGCGCCGTACTCCCAGCCGGAAAGCTCCGTCATCCCGACTTCGCCCAGCCACACGAGCCCGCGCTTCTCCGCGGCCGTCTCCATCGCGCGCTCGCGCATCGCGCGCAGCCGCGGCGAGAGCGCACGCGTGGGCAGCGGCGGCAACTTCCGCTCGGGCGGCGCCGGCTCAGGCATAGCCAGTGCCGGCCCCGGCGCCACAGACCGCGGCGCCGAGCTCTTCTTGCACGCCCCCGCAAAGCCCGCCAGTAGTAGGACGATGAGGAACCCGTTGATGAAACGCTTGCCCCTTGCTCTCATGCTTAGGCTTAGACGCCCGAAACCCGCCCCGCGCTGCCGACAGGATGCGCCGCGAAAATTGCTCCCAGATAGGCTCCGGCTTCGACGCTAGCCGGGCATTCCAAACCGCCGAGCAAATAGACTCCTCCGTCTGGCCCGGCCTCTGGCTCGAAGTCAGCCAGATTTTCAACGACTAGCCCTGTCTCAGCGGTTGTAGCCGCGCTTGCCGCGCGCGACGGCGTCGGGGTGCGCGGGGAGGCGTATGCGTATGGCGCGCCAGCGGCCGTCGCGCTGCTTGTTCGTGGGACGGTAGGAGAGGCTATAGACGGTCCCGAGGTCTGCGACGACGCGCGCGTAGGCGCCGGAGAGGTCTTCGAGGCGCTCTACCTCGTAGAAGACGCCGCCGCCAGCCTCGGCCAGCTCCTCCATCCGGTCGCGCACTAGGTCGAAGGTCTCGGGCTGTATGTCGAGCGGGCTGAACGCCTCGTACTCGGTGCTCGTCCAGACGGTGTAGAGGACGCCTTCGAACTCCTGCACGCGGCTGCGCAACTCTTCGTACTCGAGCGCGGAGCCCTCGCCGTCCACGTTCGGCAGAGAGCTGTCGAGCCCGTCGCTCATCAGTATCAACGCGCGGCGGCGCGAGGGCTCGCCCGCGCGGTTCGCGTAATCCATCGCCGCGGCCAGCGAGTCGTAGAGGCGCGTGTCGCCCTTCGGCGCCTCCATACGGTCAATCGCGGAGAGGAGGAGCCTGCGGTCTGAAGTCATCGGCGCGACGACGGCCACGTCGTCGGCGAAGGCGACGACGGCGACGCGGTCTTGCTGTCGCGTCGCCTCGACGAAGCTGCGCGCCGCGGCGCGTATCGTCCCCGTCACCTTCGCGGTCGAGCCCGAAAGGTCGAGCAGAAGAAGGAGGTCAAAGGGCGCGTTGGCCGACTCGAAGTGCTCTATCTGCTGCTCGACGCCGTCCTCGAAGAGCCGGAAGTCCGGGGCCGAAAGGCCCGTGAGGCCGCGGCCCGTCGCGCGGTGCGCGACGCTCACGTTGAGCGTTACGAGGTCGCTCTCGACCCTCACGACCTCGTCCTCGTCAACCTCCTGAGGCGTCTCGGCCGCCTGCGGCGGCGCGGGCCTCTCGGCGAAAGCCCCGCCCGTCAACTCGTCCGCGCGACGCGGTGAAGCGGCAGCGCTCGGCCCCGCAGATGCGCGCGGCGCGTCGCTTCGCGGCAGGGCCGAGACGCTTATCGGGCCGCGGCCCGAGAAGAGGTTGACGGCGCTCGCGCCCGAGCCCCAGCGCCCCTGAAACTTCCCGCGCACGACGCGCGGGCCGCCCCGCGCCTCGACGCCTTCGCCGAGCGTCACGGCGCCGTTAAGCGACTGCGCCGTGACTTGAGCGTCAGCGCCGGCGGGCATGCCCAGGCGCAGCTCGCCCGAGATGGTCTGCGCGACGATGGAGGCAGGCACGCCGCGTATGTCGAGCGCGCCTTCGGAGGTGTAAACCTTAAGCCGCGCTCGCGAAGGCACGCGGGCTCTTAAGTCCACGGGCGTCGCGCGCGTTGCGGCCGCTGCCGGCGTGACCTTGACCGATAGCGTGCTGTCCGTGCGCTCAATTGAGACGGGGAGCTTCCTGCGCGCGCCGCGCTTCGACGGGCCGGCCGAGGCGGCGCCCGCGGGCTCGGCGGCCAGCGCCATGTAGTCCTCGCCCCAGACCTCTACCGAGACGCCGCCGCGGCGGTTCTCAATCAAAACCTCGCCGCCCGCTGGCAGCGCGAGGGTCAGGAAGCCCGCCTCGTCGGCCCGGCCCGACTGCGCCGCGCCCGAAGCCTTTGACGGCAGGGCTGATGAGGCCAGCGCGCAGAGCAGCACAAAGAGCGCCGCCGTCCGCCAAAGTCCCGCACGCATTTTCCGAGTCGCAGCCACGCCGGTTTGATGCCTCCCCTCTCGCCCGACGGTTGCCGCCAAATTCTTACCACAAAGGCACGAACGCACGAAAGGGAAAGTCTCTCCTTTCGTGCGTTCGTGCCTTTGTGGTAAGAATTTGGCGGCAACCGTCGGGCGAGAGGGGAGGCATCAAACCAGCGTGGCTGCCACTCGGAAAATGCGTGCGGGGCTTTGGCGGACGG
>DASPKR010000707.1:0-4687 GCA_035627975.1 Pyrinomonadaceae bacterium
CCGCCGTCCGTCTTGTCCCACCGCTTCACGACGGGGAAGCTGCACTCGACGCGCGACCACTTCGCCCGCTGCGGCACGCCGTCGTTGACCGTGTGCGTCGTGTTGTTCTCAACCCGTGCCTCGCAACTGGCCTTGCCTACCTGCATGCCGTCCATGAAGAGCCGGCCGACCTCCTGACCCTTGTAGAAAAGGTGCGGGTCGAAGCGCACCGCCTCGCCGCGCACCCAGAAGGCGACGTTGAACTGCGGGTAATCCCAGCCGTAAACGCTGTCCGGGGTGTAATAGACGTAGCCGATGGGCAGGTTCCAGTCGTGGTCAACGTAATAGACGAACTTGTTGGCGGCCTTCGGGCCGTGCTCGTTCGAGAGCGTCTTGGCGACCTTCATCTTGCCGGTGAAGAGCGTCGTGTCGGTGCCGGCCAGCTCGTTCCGCATCTTGATGGCGAAGTTGACGGGGCCGACGGCCGTGATGCTCTTGTCCTCGACCTGGCGGCCGCCGCACTCGGTCTCGTGCCAGTAGCCCTTCTGGGTCTCGCTCGTCTCGCAGTCGAACTTCAGCCAGGGGGCGCTGCCGCCGGGCTG
This sequence comes from Pyrinomonadaceae bacterium, assembly GCA_035627975.1. Classification (GTDB taxonomy): domain Bacteria; phylum Acidobacteriota; class Blastocatellia; order Pyrinomonadales; family Pyrinomonadaceae; genus QHXN01. The sequence continues at coordinate 582 of DASPKR010000707.1, forward strand.
CTGGAACTCGGCGTAGAGCTGGCTGCCGCTGGGGACGGGGCCGTTGTAGCGGAACTCCATCTTGGGCACCCAGCTCCAAACGTCGTAGTTGCCTTTGTAGGAGTTGTTCGTCCAGGCTGTCACCTGTAGGGAGTCGTACTGGATGGTCGGCTGGTCTTGCGCCGCGGCCGGCGCGCTCAGGCCGAAAAGGGCTGCGGTCGAAAACGCCAGGGCGAGCAGAATGCTCCTTCTCATAATTCGATGCCTCCTCGGCACCGGCGCGCGCGGGACAGGACGGGCCGTGCCTTCAATTTTTCAGCGGTTTTGCCGGTGAACCGGCGTCGGTGAAGTTCTGTCGGGTTGCCGTGTGGCGGCAGTATCCGACTGTCCCTCGGCGCCTGTCAACGTTTATCCGTGGGCGCAGCCGGCCGCGCCTGCCCGAAAAGAGGACGGCGCGGGGGGCGCCGCCTTCGTCGGCGTGGGGGCGGGCTGGCTTTCTGTTAAAATTCCCTGCCACAAACCGCGTGCCGACGGTGTTTACATGATTGAGAGTGGCGGATTTAGCGCGGGATGAGTGAACGAGTGGCAGAAGCTTTGGTTGACTCAATGCCAGAGGCAGCGCAGACGGCGGCCGCACCGGCGCCCGCATTCGACGAGGCGTTCACGCTGCACCACCGCGCGGTCTATCGCGCCGCCTACGCGCTGGTGCGCGACACGGGGCTCGCGGAGGACGTGACGCAGGAGGTCTTCCTGAAGCTATACCAGCACCTGGGCTCTTTGCAGAACGGTGAGCACGTGCGGCCGTGGCTATTGAGGGTCGCGACGAACACGGCGCTCAACACCATTCGCAGCCGCTCGCGCAGCGGCGCGCGCGAGGACGAGTTCGCTCACGCGGCCACGGCCGGCGGCCACGGCGGCTCGGGGCCGGTCGGCATCGAGGCCGACTACGAGCGGCGCGCCGAGATTGACGAGGCGCGGCGGGCGCTCGAACAGGTGAAGGAGCCGATGAGGAGCTGTCTGCTGCTCAAGCAGCAGGGGCTCTCCTACAGGGAGATAGCTCAGACGCTCTCGATAAACGAAGTGAACGTCGGCAGTTTGATAGCCAGGGGCAGGAAAGAGTTCATGAGGGTTTACGGCAAGATCGGAGGGCGCCGATGACGAAAAGATGTCTTGACGAGGCAGTTATACAGGCTTACCTGGACGGCGAGCTCTCCCCCGATTCGACCAAAGGCGCGCTTGCGCACTTCGCCGCGTGCGAGGGCTGCTCGGCGGCCCTGGCCGACGCCATGAGCGAGAGCGCCTTCTTCGCAGAGGCTTTCGGCCCCGACGAGTCGCTCGCGGTTCCCACGGAGGTTTTGAGGGCGAACGTGACGGCCGCCGTCGCGCGTCTCGAATCGGCGGACGGCGCCCAGGCCGCGCGCAAGCCCGGGTGGAGTTTGAGCTCGATGCTCGCCCCGCTCGCCGGCCTTTTATCCTTTAACCCCCGGCAGGCCGCGGCGTTCGCGAGCGTGCTGGCCGTGGTCGCCTTCGCCGCAATCTTCTTCATCGTGCAGCGGCAGGCGCCACAACAGCCGGCCTCGCCCGAGCGTGAGGTGGCAAGGCACGATACGGCGGAGCAGAGGACGCCGAAGGTCACGCCGCCTGACGCGCCTGCTGACAGCGTGATTGTTGACGACGACAACGCCGTCGGGCCGGTCGGGGGCGTGACTCCGTCGGGCGGCCGCTTCGTCAAGGCCGCAGGCTCTAAGGCGGCAGTCAGGGCCAGGTCTTCCGCCGCGCCGAAGGGCGAGGCGAAGTCGCGGGCGAAGGCGAAGGACGTTGTGCCGGGCGAGCAGAACTACTTACAGGCCATCGCGTCGCTGGAGCAGACGATAAAGCTCGGCGGCGAGGCGGTCTTGACGCCGTCGGTGCGCGCGCAGTACGAGCGCAACCTCGCCGTCATCAACAAGGCGATTGAGGAGACGCGTGGCGTGGCCGCGCGTGACCCGAAGGACAAGGACGCCGTTGGCTTCCTCCTGACGGCCTATCAGAGCAAGGTCGAGCTTCTCTCGACGGTCGCGGATCAGGCGCAGGTCGCTGCGCTGGGCCGATAATTCGGCCGGGCTTATAAGATGAAATTCCCGTCATTCATAACTGTCGCGGCGCTCCTGCTCGCGCTCCCCTTCGGCGCCTCGGCGCAGAAGACTAAGAGCGCAGCAGAGAGGGCCGCAGAGAAGGCCGCCGAGGACGCGGCGGACGCCGTCCCGCCCGAGGACTTCGCGCTTGAGCGCAGGGCCGCGGCTGAACCGTCGGTCGTCGTGACCATCTGCGTCGCTTCCGGCAACGTCACCGTGCGCGGCTGGGATCGCGGCGAAGTCCGCGCCCGCTCCGATAACGCGGGCTCGCTCCGGCTGCTTACGCCCAACGTGCAGCCGGCGCCCCGCGTCGAGGTGCTGGTCTCGGAGGAGCGCGACCAGGAGCTGAGTCAGGGCGACTGCGGCTCGACGACCGGCCTGGAAGTCACCGTGCCGCGCGGCGCGACCGTGAGCCTGCGCGTGCGCGAGGGCCACGCCGAAGTCTCCGGCGTCACGGAGGCGCGCGTCGAGGCGCTCAGCGGCGACGTTGACGTGCGCGACGTGTCGAAGGCGGTCGAGGTCAACTGCATGAGCGGCGACGTGACGCTCGAAGACTCGGGCGGGCGCACGCGCGTGCGAACCGTGAGCGGCGCCGTGGAAGTCCGCAACGTCCGCGCGCTCTCGCCCGGCGACGAGCTTGAGGCGACCTCGACGAGCGGCGACGTGATAATCGAGGGCGTGACGCACTCGCGGGTGAGCGGCGCGACCGTGAGCGGCAACGTCCTCTACACGGGCTCGCTTGCGGGCGGCGGCTCCTACGACTTCAAGACCATCTCGGGCGACGTGACGGTCGAGTTGCCGCCGGCGTCGTCCTTCAACCTCCGCGCCCGCGTCATCGCCGACGGCGAGATCATCACGGACTTCCCCGTGAGGATGGCGGGCGCGGCCGCGGGTGCTCCGCCCGCGCCGCCGGCTGCGCCGGAGCCGGGGAATTCGCGCCGCCCTCCGCACTCGCCGCCGCACCCGCCCGGCTCGGGGCAGACGCGCCTCGACGGCACTGTGGGCTCTGGCGGCGGCGGCGCGGTGCTCACGCTCAGCTCCTTCAACGGGACGCTTCACCTGAAGAAGCACTGAGTACGAAAGGCCGAGGCGTCGGCATGAGAGGCCCGCGGGTCGCCTACCGCGGGCCTGAATTTTTTCCGCCCGAGCAGATTTTTGCCACGAACGCGGCCCGCGCGGTGTTTTCAGGTCGAGAACAGGTAAACGGCGGTCGTGAAAACCTTTTAAAAGCCGAGGAGAGAAGCATGAGGAAGCGCGCGAACAGTCGGAAGAATCTCGTCGCCGCGGCGGCGCTGGCGGTCGTCTCTTTGCTCGCGGGCGCGGGCTGCGCCGGCGCGGGCGACGCGGCGGCGGCGCATGCCGCACAGGGCGCGGCGCAGCAGCAGGGCAACGAGTGGCGCTGGCGCGGGAGCCTGTCCGCGGGTCGTGCGATTGAGGTCAAGGGCGTCAACGGCGGCATCGAGGCCGAGCCCTCTTCGGGCGGCGAGGTCGAGGTCATAGCCGTCAAGAGCGCGCGCAAGAGCAACCCCGACGACGTGAGGATAGAGGTAATCGAGCACGCCGAGGGCGTGACCGTCTGCGCCGTCTATCCGACGCGCGACGGCGACAAGCCGAACGTCTGCGCGCCCGGCTCGGGCGGCCGCATGAGCACGCGCAACAACGACGTGAGCGTCCACTTCCGCGTGCGCGTCCCCGCGGGCGTGCGCTTCGAGGGCCGCACCGTCAACGGCGAAGTCAAGGCCGAGGGCCTGAGCGCCGACGTTGTAGCCACGACCGTCAACGGCAGCGTGCGCGTCAAGACGACGGGGCTCGCCCGCGCGCAGACCGTCAACGGCTCGATACGCGCCTGGATGGGGCGCGCCGACTGGTCGAACGAGTTGGAGTTTCAGACCGTCAACGGCGCCATTGACCTGAGCTTCCCGGCGAGCCTGAGCGCCGACGTTCACGCCGAGACCGTCAACGGCGAAATCACCTCGGACTTCCCCCTGACCGTCACGGGCCGCTTCAGCAAGC
>DASPKR010000708.1:0-2515 GCA_035627975.1 Pyrinomonadaceae bacterium
CGCGGCCGTCTATCTCGCGCTCGCGCGCTCGAAGGACGGCGTCGCCCCAGACCTCGACGACGCCGAGCGCGTCTTTCGTCAACTGGCGTCAGCGGGCGCGCGAAAGCTCGTGCTCGTCACGAGCGCCGCCGTGTACGGCGCGAGCCCGCACAACACGGGGCTGCTGACTGAGGCGACGCCGACGCCGCGCGCCGACGCCTCGACCGTCTGCGGCGCGTGGGCGAGGCTAGAGGCTCTCGCGGCCGAGGCGCTCGGCGAGACCGCGGCCCGCCTCGTCGTACTGCGCCACGCGCCCGCGCCCCAGCGGGGCGGGCGCGACTACTTCAGCCGGCTCCTCGGCGGCCGCGCCGCGTTGGCCCTGCCCGGCCACGACCCTTCGCTGCAACTGCTCGACGCGGAAGATTTGGCGGAGGCCGTCGCGCTCGCCTTAGAGCGCGCGCGGCCGGGCACGTACAACGTCGCGCCGGACGGCGTAGTCCCCTTGCGCGCCGCGCTCCGGCTCGCGGGCGCAAGGCGCGTCCCCGTACCGCGCACCTTGCAGCGGGCCGCGCGCGCGGCCCTCGCGGCGGGCGGCAAAGCGGCGCCGGCCGGGCAGCTCGACTTCATACGCTACTCATGGACGATCTCTAACGAGAAGCTGAAGGCCGAGACGGGCTTCGCCCCGCGCCGTTCGAGCGCGGAGGCGGCGGCGCGCTTTGGCGGCGAGATGGTCAACGCGCAGACGAACGGCCGGCTTCGCTTCGACGACTTCGGCATGGACGAGCGCTACACCTCCCGCTACGGCCGGACGCTCTTCGCCTTCCTGGAGCGCGTCTATTGGCGCGTCGAGGCCGAAGGGCTGGAGCACGTCCCACGCGAGGGGCGCGCCGTGCTCGCCGGCACCCACCGCGGCTTCATGCCGTTCGACGCCGTAATTACGCTCAACCTCGTCGGGCGCGCCGCGGGGCGCTACCCGCGCTTCCTCATACACCCTGGCCTTATAAAGTTCCCCTTCCTCTTCAACTTCCACACGAAGCTCGGCGGCGTCGTCGCCTGCCGCGAGAACGCCGACCGGCTGCTCGCGCGCGGCGAGCTTCTCGGGATTTACCCGGAAGGCATACGCGGCGCCTTCTCGCTCTACCGCGACGCCTACCGGCTCGGCAAGTTCGGCCGCGACGAGTTCGCGCGCGTCGCAATCCGCAACCGCGCGCCCATCGTCCCCTTCGTCAACGTCGGGAGCGCAGAGATATTCCCCATCCTCGCCCGGCTCGACTGGGGCTGGTGGAAGCGCAACACCGAGTGGCCCTTCTTCCCCCTGACGCCCACGTGGCCGCTGCTTGGGCCTCTGCCGCTCCCGTCGAAGTGGCACGTGCGCTTCCTGCCCGCGCTCAACGTACACGAGCGCTACCCGCCGGAGGCGGCCGACGACCCGCGCGCCGTCCGAGAAGTGAGCCTCGAAGTCAGGCGGAGGATGGAGGCGGCCTGGCGCGAGATGCTCGGCCGCCGCAAACACATCTTCTGGGGCTCGATCTTCGGGCGAGGGGACGGGGAGGGATTAAAGATTTGAGGTTCGAAATTTCAAATTCCGTATCCGTGATTCTGATTCTGTTTCTGGCCGTCTTGACGCAGGCCGGGTGCGGCGGCGAGGAAGAGCCGTCGGAGGTCGTGGCGGGCGGCGCGGCGCCGAGGTTCAAGCTCAAGGGGCTTGACGGTCAGGCCGTTGACAGCGGCTCTCTCAAGGGCCGCCCCGTGGTGCTGAACTTCTGGGCGACGTGGTGCGGGCCGTGCCTAGTGGAGATACCGGAGCTTAAGGCGCTCGACGCCGGGGGCGCGGCGCGCGTCGTCGGAGTGGCTCTCGACGAGGGGGGCGCCGAGGCGGTCAGGCCCTTCGCCGAGCGGCACGGCATCAGGTACACGCTCCTGCTGGGCGACGAGGAGACCTTCACGCGCTTCGGCGGCGTCGGCATCCCCTACACGCTCCTGCTCGACTCTTCGCAGCGCGTCGTGAAAATCTACCGCGGCCCCGTCACGCGTGAGGCGCTTGAGCGGGACTTGAACGCGGCCGGGAAGTGATGACGAAGACCACCGAGCACTACGACGTGGCGATCATCGGCGCCGGCCTCGCGGGCCTCGCGCTCGCGCGCCAGCTCCTGCTCTGCTCCGACAAGCGAGTCCTGCTCGTAGAGAGGCGGTCGGAAGTTCCGCCCGCGCGCCAAAAGGTCGGCGAGGCCACAGTCCAGATGAGCGCCTACTACTTCTCGAAGGTGCTCGACCTCGAAGAGCACCTACTGCGCGAGCACTTCGTCAAATACAACCCGCGCTTCTTCTGGAAGGCCGAGGGGCGCGCGGGCGACCGCTACGAGGACTACTCTCAGTCCTACATACGCACGCCCTCGAACATCGCCACCTACCAGCTAGACCGCAACAAGCTTGAGGCGGAGATGCTCCGCCTTAACCTCGCCCGCGAGAACTTCGACTTCCGCGCGCCGGCCGCAGACCTCGACGTGACGCTCTCTGACAACGGGCCGCACGCGCT
>DASPKR010000709.1:0-9556 GCA_035627975.1 Pyrinomonadaceae bacterium
GGGCTCGGCCGACTTTCCGGCGCCGGGGCCGCGCGAAGAGGCGCCCGTCAACAGCACCTCTTCGACGCGGCTGCCCGCCCTGACGCGCTCGAAGAAGGCGATGGCCTGCTTTTTGCCGTTCACCCACAACTCGAACTGTTCGGGCCGGAGGTCGTCAACGAAGCGCCCGCGCTTATCGAAGACTGCTACGTCCGTCTGCACTAGCTCCGTCGTGATGCGGACGACCTCGTCCTCCTTCTCCGGCGCGGGCCGTCGCGGCTGCTGCCGCGCTTGAGCTGAAGCATAGGGGAAGAGGCCGAGCGTGACGGCCAAGAACAGGCAGCGTAGTCTGGTGTCGCACTTCGAGAGCATTCGGGCGAGCCTCCAATCTTACCTTCGGGCCGTCACCTTAACATACGTGCTCCGCTGCCATAAAGATGTTGCCGTCGCCTGCGCCCGTCTGGTGTCACTCAGGACGGGGCTTGACGAGCAGCGTTCCCGCGGCCTGGCTCATGCTATTAGTCTTGCAGGGGGATTGTGCGCCTCGCCGTCCCGTGATATAAGCCGCGCGAAAGCTCTGGACGTTACGATGAAAGCTACCGCTCACCGTTTATGAAATCTATTGACCCGGACGCGGCGGCGGAGGCCGCCGAGACGCGCCTCGCGCCCGCGCGGCGCGCGGCTCTAATACAGGCGGCGCGCGCCAGAGTGAGCGCCGGGAGGCGCCAGTCGGAGTCGGTCACGCTGGCCTGCGCCGTCTCTCTGGCCGTCATCCTCGGCGTCGCCTGCGGTATGTGGATTACCAGCCTCGCGTCGGCCGCCTCCGTGTCGCGCGCAAGGCCGATCCAACCGCCGACCCCGATTCAGGAGGAGGCGATGCACGCTTCGGCGCCGCCGGGCGCGACGGAGCCCCGACCGGGCAATTCTGCCGACGCCACGCGGGACGGCGACGAGGCGCCGCCCTTAACCGAGCCGGTTGAGAGGCCGGGCGCGGAGGCTCCGCGAACGAGGCCCGCCGTGGCGACAGGCGCGAGGGGCGAAGGGAGTCACGCGGAGGCCGAGCCGACCGAAACCTCCGAGAGAATCGTGGGCGCGCCGGAGGCCGGGAAGAAGGCCGCGTCGAGGCGGGGGGTGGCGTCCCCTTGCGCCCTTTACGCGAGCGCCAGTTCACTCACCGTCCGAAGCGGCGGCGCGACCAGTCTCGTCCTGGGCGGGCCGGGCGAGGCGGGGCGCGTCAGCGTCACAACCCCGGACTGGTCGAACATCGCGGTGTTTTCCGAGGGGCGGGCCGGCGGCAAGGGGTGGGTGCGGTACTCCGTGCGCTCTGTAAGTAAAAGGGCCGGCACCTACAGGGTGCGCTTCACGACGCCCTGCGGCACACAAACAATCCCGGTCACGGTAACTCGGCAGTAGGGTGAGATTCCTGAGCGCGGCCAGGGAGCCAGCGGAAAGTACCGCCCGGCACTACTCCGCAACGCCTTAAGCTCACTGGCCCAATAGCGTCGTGTTGCCCTCCGTCACACTCGGCGGCTGGGCTATCTCGGAAGTGCGCCCGCCCTGCCGTCCGAAGAGGGGCGCGGGGATGAACTGCGGCGCGCCCAGCGCGTGCGTCTCGCCGCCGCCCTTCAGGCCCCCGCCCGCGGTGAATCGGTGCGAGTCTATCAGTTCTTCCCCGAACAGCCGCGCGTAAATCAGCCACACAAGGCCGGTCAGGAAGACCGTGAGCGGCACGAAAAGCGGCACGGGCGAGTTGATGAGGAAGCACAGGCCGAAGAAGATCGGGAACAGCACGACGCTAAAGAACATCATCTTCGCGCCGCGGCGCGTGGCCGCGCGCTTCGGCGACTGCGCGGGGCCGTGGTAAGTGTACAGGGCGGCGGCGGCCGCGGTGTTATCGCCCGCCAGCAGGGCCGAGTGGATTGTTAGGGCGAGGCCGCACCTCGGGCAGAAGCGGGCTTCGCCGGACGGTTGTTGCTGACCGCATTGTGGGCAAAACATCTGGATCACCTTTGACGAGTGGCGTTAGGGCTCACGTCGGGATTACGCCCGCGGGAGCGCTTAAGTTCTGGCCGAAATGATAGTATGTGCAGTCGCCCTCTCGGCCCGACGTGAGGGGGGCGGCGCACGTTCAGCGTTTTTCTCAAACCGATGTCGAATAAGAAAGGAGTCAGGATGAAGACAACGAGAGGTGGCCTGACACTCCCCTTCGGGATTTTACTACTCGCCGCCATCGCGTGTAACTTCAGCGCCTCGACGGCCAACATCAGCGACCTTAAACTCGGCAAAAACCCAACCGCCAGCCCCGAGACTAACAGCTTCGGCGCGAGCGACACGGTTTACGCGGTCGCGACCATTTCCAACGCCCCGGGCGCGGTAAAGGTGACGGGGCGCCTTGTGATCGCGGACGTTGAGGGTGAGCAGAGCGGGCCCATACCGGGCCTCGAGAAGACGCTTGACCTGCCGGGCAGCGCCACGGCTACTTTCACTTTCACGCCACCGCCGGCCGGTTTCCCGAAGGGGAAATACAAGGTCGAAGTCCTGATGCTGAACGAAGCCGGCGAGCAGAAGGATCAAAAGACGGCCGAGTTCACTGTCTCCTGACCCCGCGTTTTTGTTGGCAGAGCGACGCGCCCGCGTAGGCGATGACGCCAATCGCGATCACAGTGAGGCGCCGGATAAACTGTCCTCCGCATGAAGCCCCAGTTCTCCTCGCATAGCGTAAACCCGCTCACTGTTCGAGAGCCCTCCTCAAGGCCGCCCTCGCGAGCAGCCGCGTCGAGTCCAGTGTCGGCAGAGGCGTGTCGTCCGGCCGCACGATTAAAGGTAGCTCGGTGCAGCCGAGGACGACGGCGTCGCAGCCGCGCGCCTTGAGCTTGCCCGCCACCTCGTTTAAGTACAGCCGGGAGGCTTCGGGGAAGATGCCGTTGACCAGCTCCTTGAAGATGATCTCGTTTACCCTTTCCCTGTCGGCAGCGTCGGGTATCTCACTCTCTATCCCGAGCCCCCCGAGCGCCTCGGGATAGACGGGCCCTTCCGTCAGGTACTTCGTCCCCATGACGCCGAGCCGGGCCTAGCCCAGGCGGCGCGCCTCCTCGGCGACCACCTCCGCTATGTGCACCCACGGTATCGGGGAGCGCCCGTCGAAGTGCCTGAAAGCCTGATGGTACGTGTTGTCCGGGCAGATGGCGAAGTCGGCCCCGGCGCGCGCGACCTTACGCGCGGAGGCCAACATCAGTTCGGCCACCGACTCCCAGTCGCCCGCGCTGATGTGGGGCATGTGCTCGGCCATCGGCATCGAGTTCATGGTTATCTCGGGGTGGTTGTGCTCGCCCATGAAGGCGGGCGCCTCAGCGCAGATGGTGCGGTAACAGAGGGCGGCGCCCTCGGCGCTGCCCGCCACGATGCCGATGTGCCTTGTCATATCTTCTTCGCCTCCTCTTCCCCGCCCACACTTTTACACCGGGGAGGTCTGACCGCGCCACCCCTCTCTGGCGGCGGCTATCAGCCCGAAGAGCGCCCAGACGTGCCGGGCGTCCTCGAAAGACCCGACGAGCCCTTCGTAAAAAAAGGCGCCGACCAGACCGAGCATGAGGTACGTCTTGGGCGCGCGGCCGGAGTGACTGCCCCCCGACAGAAGAAATACGAGTATGCCGCCGAAGGTGACGAGCCCCACGAGGCCGGTCTCGCCGGCCACGCTGAGGTAAGTGTTGTGCGCGTCCGTGAGCCGCACGCGATGACCGCTGAAGTCTATGAAGCCCGCGGAGGAAACCTCCGTCCCGACGCCGCGCCCGAAGACGGGGTGTTGCTTGAACGTCTCGAAGGCGGTCTGCCACGCCTCCGCGCGGTGTGAAGGCTCGACGCGCCCGCGAACTAGAGGCACCTCGGCGCCCTCCGGGCCGAAAGAGAACAACACCAGGGCCGCCGCGGCGAAGAAGGCCAGTGCGGCCGCGCAGCCCCACGCGACGGCCAACTTACCCCAGCCGCGGCGCCCCGTGCGGTTAAGGCGGCGCCCCAGCCACAGCCCCGTGATGAGCGCAAGGCCGCCTATCCCCGGCGTCAGCGTGAACGCGGCGGCGACCCATATGCCGACGATGAGGGGCCGGGCCCATCGAGCACTAAGCCAGCCCGCCGACAACATTACGAGCGCCACGGCGAAACTCACGTCGAGGTAGTTGCACAGCATGGCGGCGTACTCGAAAAACCCGTCAACGCGGGGGTAATGCCCGTGGGGCAGGCTGCCGTAGCTGTGGAGCGCGAAGTTGTACGGCCCTCTAAAGCCGGCGTAGAAAAGTACAATCCCGGCCAGGCACGCCGCCACCGTCAGGGCGGTGCCGACGAGCCATGCCCCGGCCGCGCGGCGCATGAGTGCGGGGGATGTGACCAGGTTGAAGGTGAGCGCCGCTATCGAGATTAGATAGACCTTGCCCGCCAGCTTGACGGCGCTCCGCGCCGGCTCCTCCGAGGCCGCGGCCGAGCAGATGGCCGCCGCGAGGTAGAGGGCCAGCGGCAGATAAAACCAGCTCCGGCGAAGGCGAGCCTTCCCTCTGGCGAGGCCGACGAGCCACGCCACGGCGGCCCCGGCGAAGAGGGCGTCGCCCGGCGCGACGACCAGGCCGTAGAATTTGACGCGCAAGGGGTAGAGGACGGGGAGAAATACGAGGAAGGCAAGGTAAAGGTACTCGTCCGCGCGCAAACGCTCGGGCCGGTCGTTCCCCATGCCGTTCGTGTCTTCGGTGCTGACCATCAACGCGCTTTTTATGCCTTCCTGATCGGCCGTGGTCGCGACGGGCCGGGATGCTACAATGGCCGTCACACTATGAGCGCACAGGTAGCGGCCGTTTTCGCCCTCACCTTCGCCATACACATGACCGGCACGCTCTCCTACGCGCTGAGGCTGGCGGGGGTGAGCACCGGGCGCATTGCCGTCGCCTTCTCCCTGACGAACCTGCTGCTGCTCGTCTCCCGGACTTCTAACACTTTCCAGGCGCCCCTGCTCGCCAAGCACGTCGAGGGCAACATACTGCGCGGCACGCTCGGCGACGCCGAGTGGGACTTCCGCGTGCTGATGCTGGCCGGGACGCTGGCGACCGTGGTCGGCGGCCTGCTGCTCCCGACGGCGCAGACCCTCTTCGCCGACGCAATCGTTGCGTTCGGGCGCCACCGCTCGATACCGCGCCTTGTGCTGCGCGCCCTGACGCCCGTCGGGCTGCGCCACGCGGCGGGCGCGCTCCGCGCGCCGTCGTGGCGGGGCGTGGCGGGCGCGCGCCTGACAGGCACGCCGCTCAGGATGGCCGTCTTCAACGCGCTCGCCACGGCGCTCCTCACCGTCAACGTCTTCGCGTCGCTCTACGCCGGCTGCCTGAGCCCGGAGCTGCGGCTGACGGCGAACAACCTCTCGCCGATTGTCAACGGCCTTTCGACTATACTGCTTTTCGTCTATATTGACCCGTATCTTTCGGTACTGACCGACGACGTGCTGGCCGGCAGGGAGGGCGAGTCGTTCTTCAGGAAGTGCGTGGTGCTTTTCGTCTGCGCCCGGCTGGCGGGGACGCTGCTGGCCCAGCTCCTCCTGCTCCCAGCCGCCCAGGGAATCATAATCATCTCGAAGCTTTTATAAAGTCTTTCGTAATGAGCTCGAACGTGCCTGGGGACGGGGCTTCGGCGGCGGCGCGCGACGCGCCCGCTGTCAGCGTCGTGATGCCGGTCCACAACGCGCGGCCCTACCTGGACGAGAGCGTGGGCAGCATCCTCGGGCAGACGCTCCAGGACTTCGAGCTCGTCATACTCGACGACGCCTCGACCGACGGCACTGCCGAGGCGCTGCGCCGGTGGGCGGCGGCCGACGCGCGCATACGCCTGTTCGAGTCGCCCGGCAAGCTCGGCCTCTCGGGCAGCTCCAACTTCGTCGTCCGCCGTGCGCGCGCGCCGCTCGTCGCGCGCATGGACGCCGACGACATAGCGCACCCCGAGAGGCTCGCGCGCCAGCGCGAGGTCTTCCTGCGCAGCCCCGAGGTCGTGCTCGTCGGCGCGCTCTGCGTGGGGATAGACTCGCGCGGGCGTCGCGTCCGGCCCCGAGACCGCTGGCGGCTGGCGCGCCCGTCGCTCTTCCCGCCCTTCCCGCACAGCTCTGTGATGTTCCGCAGGCGCGCCTTCGAGGAGGCGGGCGGCTACCGCGAGGAGTGCGCGCACTGGGAGGATCAGGACCTGTTTTTGAGGATGACGCGGCGCGGCCGCGTCGTCGTGCTGCCGGAGGCGTTAGTCCGCTACCGCTACCACGCGTCGAACTCGACGGGCGTCGCGCCCGACCACAACGCGCGCGTCTATAGCCTGCGCGCCCGCTGCCTCGAGGAGTTCCGCGCCGGGCGCGACTACGCCCCGCTGCTCGCGTCTTGCTCTCTGAACGGGTCGTCGCCCGTGGCGCGCGCCGAGGCGCTCTACCAGGCGGGCGCGATGCGCCTCTGGGCCGGGCGCGCGCCGGAAATTCTCGGGCCGGTGTTAAGCGGCGGCCCGCTCGGCCGCAGCCCGCGCGCCTTGCTCACGTACCTGATGGCGGTGTGGGGCGCGGCCAGCCCCGCGAGCCTGCGGCACGCCCTGCGCTACTTTATACGCGCCCGCGATGTCCTCGCCGGGCGGCGCGTCAAGGACGGGGGGAGGTACGATTGGCGTTTAGAGTGATCGTCGCAGGGCTCGGCAGCCGCGGGCGCGAGTGGCTGCGCGAGATCGGCCGCGACGAAAGTTTCGAGCTTGCGGGGTGCGTGGACGTTGACGAGGCGGCGCTCGCGGGCGCGTCGTCCGATTCGGGCCTGCCGCGGCGGAGTTGCTTCCGCGACCTTGGCGAGGCGCTCCGAAATGTCGAATGCGACGCCGTCGTCGTCGCAACGCCCGCCGACTCTCACACCGAGGCGTGTGAGGCGGCGCTCTCGCGCGGGCGCGCAGTCATGGTCGAAAAGCCCTTCACGACTCGGCTCGCCGACGCCGTCAGGCTGGTCGCGCTGGCGGAGCGGCAGCGCGCCCCGCTCCTCGTCGCCCAAAACTACCGTTACATGCGCGCCTTCCGCGCGGCGCGGCGGCTGGTAAGCGAAGGCGCGCTGGGGCGCGTGGGCGCAATCGTCTGCCAGTACTTCCGCGTGCCTCACCGTATGCGGCCGTCGCTCGCTAGCATGGAGCACAGCGCGCTCTGGGGCGTAGGCGTCCACCACCTCGACGTGCTGCGGCACGTCACGGGCCGCGAGGTCACGGGCGTCGCGGCCGAGAGCTACACGCAGCCGTGGGGCGAGCTGCCGCGCGGCGGCTCGCTCCGCGCCATGCTGACGTTCGAGGGGGGCGCGCGCGCCTTCTACTCGGCCACATACGAGTCGAGCGGCCACGAGTATTTCGAGGGCGGGCAGGAGTTCTACATGCGCCTGACGGGCGAGCGCGCGACGCTCCACGTCTTCCACCGCTGGCTGGTGCTGTGCGAGCGCGGGCGCTGGCCGCGCCTCGTGCGGCGCGGGCGCCGAGCGGAGACCGAGGAGCGAACGCTTCTGCGCCAGCTCGCGGGCGCGCTCGCGCGGGGCGAGGCGCCGGAGGTGAGCGGTCGCGACAACCTTCAGACGATGGCCGTGGCGGAGGCGTGCGTCAGGTCTGCGACGTGCGGCGGGTGGGTGAGCCCGCAGGAGCTTCTGCTTGACTGCGCGGGAGAAAAGGATGCACCGGGGCAAAGATAGATTCGTGCTGGCAATCGGCATTGACGCCGCGGAGCCTTCGCTCGTCCGAAGCCTCATCGGGCGCGGCGAGATGCCCGCGCTCCGCGGTCTTCTGGGTGAGGGGGCTTGGCTTAGGGTCGAATCGCCCGCGCGCGTCGGCAGCGGCTCCGTGTGGCCGACCTTCATCACCGGCTCGGGGCCGGCCGAGCACGGCGCCTACGGCGAGTGGTGCTGGCGCCCCGAGACGATGGGACTGGAGCGCTACAGCGGCCGCGGGCTCAAGCCCTTCTGGGAGGCGCTGGCGCGCGAGGGCATGACCGTCGGCGTGCTCGACGTGCCTTTCATGCCGCTGCTCGGGCTGACGGAAGGGTTCGAAATCTCCGAGTGGGGCGCGCACGACGTGCTCGACGGCCGGCTCGTCTTCTCGCCCGCCCGTCTCGCGCCGCTCGTCACTAACGGCTCGGCGCGCCACCCGCTCTCGCGCGACCGGCTCGACGCGGCGGGGCCTGACGATTACGAGTCGCTCAAGAAGGTCGCGGCCGGGTGCCTGGAGGGCGCGCGGCTGAGGGGCGAGCTCGCCCTGCGGCTCGTGCGCGAGGCGCGCCCGCAGCTCGCGCTCGTCGCCTTCACAGAAGTTCACCACGCCGCGCACTACCTCTGGCACACCCTCGCGCCCGGCGACCCGATTTACGGCGAGGGGCTCAAGGGCCTGCGCGCCGTCGCTCCAACGCTCGAAGACATCTACAGGGAAGTTGACCGCCAGATCGGGCGGCTCGTCTTGGCAGCGCCCGCGGGCGCGACCGTGCTGGTCTTCTCGCTCCACGGGATGCGGCCGACCCGCGGCATCCCCTCTTTCCTCGCGCCGCTGCTGTGCGAGAGCGGCTTCGCGCGCCTCGCGGGGTGGGGCGCGCAGACTTGGCGCGGGCGCGCGGTCTCGGCGTTGGCGGCCGTAAAGCGGGGCATGCCGGCCCCGGTCAAGAGACTCTACTACCGTGCGATGCCGCAGACTGCGGCGCAGCGGCTGGCGAAGCCGACGATGCTGCCGTCTTACGACTGGTCGCAAACGCGCGCCTTCGCGCTGCCCACCGACCAGCACGGATGGGTGCGCATCAACCTCGAAGGGCGCGAGTCGTCAGGCGTAGTGCCGCCCGCGCTCTACGACGCGACCTGCCGCGAGGTCGAGGCGCTACTGCGCTCGCTCGTGACGGAGCAGGGCCGCCCGCTCGCGCGCGAAGTCATACGGACGGCCGCGAGTGCCGAGGACGCCATCGGCCTGCGGCTGCCCGACATCGTCATCCACTGGCACGACGCGGCCCACGAGACCCCGCTCCGAATCAAAGGCCGCGCGGCCGAGGCGCCCGCCGCAGTCGGGCTAAAGTTCACGGGCCAGCACGCGCTCGACGGCTTCTGCATCACGAACGCGCGAGGCGCGGCCGGCGCCGACAGCGTGCGCGCCGAAGACCTACACCTACAGATTCTCGACGCCCTGTCGGCCGCCCCGCGCACGGAGGGGGCGCGCGACCGGCTTTACCCCGCGAGCCGCCCGGTGGTATAAGTCGCGCCACTATGGCTGACAAAGACGACAGGTCGAGAGCTTACGTCGTCATCGCGCTGGTGGGTGAGGGCGACAAGAAGAAGTATCAGGGCTGTAAGGTGATCCCGCACGGCGAGCCCTACCCGGCCATCTACTACCAGGTCTTCGGGCCGGCGAGTCAACGCGAGTGCGAGAAGTGGGTGGCCGCCAACTGCGCCAAGTGAGCGGCGTCGCCCGCCGTGCGAGGGCGGCGGCCCTCACCCCGTTCAGGGCCGCGGTGTGAAGGCCGCGGCGGCCTCCCCCGAAGTGACGACGGGGACGATCTCGAACTCGACGAGGTCTTGCCAGCGGGCCGTCC
>DASPKR010000710.1:0-7760 GCA_035627975.1 Pyrinomonadaceae bacterium
CGTCGGCGGCAGGAACGAGGTCGCGGCCTTCGACTCGCGCGAGGGAGCCGCGCTCTGGCGCTCGCGCCACAACCCGCCGGGCCGCGGCGTCTTCCGCACGGTCGCGGCCGTCGCCGCCCGCGCCGCCTCGCTCTACTTCCGCTACGGCGGCGCGGCTACGACCGTCTTCCGCGGCGCCCGCCTCGTCTCGGCGGCGCGCTCGCTTCGCTGGTCTGGCCTCGCCGCGCACGCGACCCTCCCTGACCTCGCGAGCCTCGCCGCCGACCGCTCTCGCGACTACGCAGCCTCGCGCTTCTCCGCCTTCGGCGCCCTCTCCCGCCCGCGCAACGTCTCCGCGCCGCGCGGCCCTAACATCCCGCGCCCCTCGGTTGACGTTGAAGACCGCCTGCTCGACCGCCTGGACCCTTCGACGCAGTTGGAGCGCCTCTCGCGCTTCCTCTGGCGGCAGCGCAGGCTCGCGGCGCTGCGCGGTCAGTGGATGTATTTCTACACTGATTTCCGCGGCGCCGGGCGCGGCCTCGTCGGCGTGAACGTCAACGGCGGAGACGCCTCGCGCTACGTCCGCCTCTCCGACCCCGACGAGCGCTTCATCAGCGACGAGGCCGCCGGCCTCCTCTTCACCGCAAGAGACAACCGACTGCTCGCATACGACCTGAACGCACCTCTAGCGGCTAGAGGTGCTGGCGGTTCTTGAGAATCTTGACGAAGGAGCCGGAGCGCAGCTCGTCCGTGGTGAGGCCGGTGAGGCGCGTGGCCTCAGCTTCGGTCACGGCGCCGCAGTTCACGGCGCGCAGGAAGTAGTTAAGGAGGCCCTGCCCCGTGGCGGCGTCGTCGAACACGTCGCCGACGAGCGTGGCGCGGGCGGCCTTCTCGACGAAGTTACTCAGCCGCTCGGACGCGGCGTCCAGACTTTCGAGGAAGAACGAATAGACGGCGGCGTAGCGCGTCGGGAGTTGGGCAGGGTGCAGGTCCCAGCCCTGGTAGTAGGCGTTCGTGAGCGAGTGCTGTATGTGCTCGTAGTGCAGCCGCCAGGCGCGGTGGACGGTCTGACGGTTCTCCTCCTCCTGCTCGCGCGTGAGGGACTGGCCCTCGGCGGCTCGGTGCGGCGCGACCGGCATGACGTTGGTCGCGCCGTCCGAGAGCCAGACGCCCGTTCCGCCGAAGGCGACCTGCATCATGTGGCGCGCGAAGTCGCACGCGGGGTGGAGCATGTGCTGGTGCGCGGCCGTTATCTGGCAGCTCGCCGTGTAGTCGTATGTGCCGAAGTGGGCGGCGACACACCGGCCGCGCGCGGCTTCGAGCAGCAGCGGCAGATTCGACTCGCCGAGGTGGTTGATGACGGACTGCGTGGTCTCGATCATCATTTCCATCTTGAGCGTGCCGGCGGCGAGCCCGAGCGCCGGCTCCAACGTGTCGAACAGGTCTGCGAGCGCCGCGACCTGCTCAGGCACGGTCACTTTCGGCAGCGTGACGAAGAAGTTCTCGGGCAGGCGCCCGCCCGCGCGCCCGACGAGCGTGGTCAGGAAGATGTCGAGCGTGCGCGCGCTGCGCGCGTGAAGCTCTTCGTTGAAGGGCTTGATGCGTATGCCTATGAAGGGCGGGAGCGTGCCGGCGTCGAGGCCCGCGGCGACCTCGGCCGCGGCCGACTCGGCGTGGCCGTCCTCTTCCGCGTCGGGGCGGTTGCCGTAGCCGTCCTCGAAGTCTATTCGGAAGTCCTCGACCGGCTCGCGCCTGAGCTTCTCGACGACGCGCGTGTAGATGGTGTGCGCGAGCCAGAGGGGTTTTTGCTCGCGCCTGAGCGCCCCGGCGTCAGTCTCAAGGAGCGAGCGCACGGCCGAGTCGTCGGCCACCGAGGGGGGCAGCTCTTCCGAGCCGGGGAGGCCCACGGCGCGCGCGAACGAGGCGAAGTCGGGCGCGAAAGCGTCGAGCGAGCGCAGCGCTAAAGCGCCGAGCCTGCGCGCCGAGTCGGACTTGAAGAGATGCGCGCCGCCGTAAACGGTGTGCACGGGCTGGCGCCGCTGGCCCTCGCCGGGGTAGCGCGCGGCGAAGCCCTGGTTGGCGGCGCTCAGCCGCTCGAAAACCTCTCGCGTCGAATCTTCGTTCAGCGTTCTTCTCATGGCCGCTCTTCAATAGCACCCCGCAGCCGGAAACTGCAAACGCCCGCGGGGCGCGCAGCAATAACATTTCAACTGGTGCCTCGCCCCGCTTGCGCGCGGGCGACGGCCTCCCGCGCCGCCACGCGTTTAGGGCTTCGCGGCTCTGGCCCGCTGCTTGCCGTTGCCCCGTGGCGTCGGGTTTGAAGCGCTGATCTGCGGAGGCGATACGACGAGCCATGTCTTCATACGAGCGCACGTACAACTTCCCTGCCCCGTCCCAGCTCTGGTGGGGCGCGCTCGATTTCCTGCGGCTTATGCTGAGCCCCGTCTTCTACATGGTCGAGGGCGCGGCCTACGGTCTGCAAAGGCGCTGGCGGCGCGAGCGAAGGCGGCGCGCTGTGGGGCGCTCTTACGACATGGCGCTTGAGATCGCGCGCTCCATGCCGCGCCGCTCGCGCGTGCTCGACGTTGGCTGCGGGAGCGGCTACATCGCGCAGCACCTCGCCGGCCTTCTCGGCGCCTCTGTCGTCGGCCTCGACGTTCGGAAGAGCGCCGACGCGCCCATCGAGTACGTGCGCTTCGACGGCAAGCGCCTCCCCGTCCCGGGCTCATCCTTCGACGCCGTGCTGCTCTGCTACGTCCTCCACCACGCGCAGGAGCAGCGGGCGTTCCTAACGGAAGTGCGCCGCGCGCTCCGCGACGGGGGCGTGGCCGTCGTCTATGAAGACATCCCCGCGAGCCCCTGGGATCGAGCCGTCTGCTTCTCGCACGAACGCTCGTGGCGCGGGCGCACGGGGCCTTGCACCTTCCGCCTCGGGGACGACTGGCGCGGGCTGTTCCGCTCCTGCGGCTTCGAGGTCACAGCCGAGCGCCCGCTCTCGCGCTGGCGCAACCTCGCTCACCCGGTCAGCCGCAGGCTGTTTGTGCTCAGGGCCGCCGGCCCGGCGCGCGAAAACAAAGCTTGACCTGAAAGCTCCCGCCGTGTTTTAAGTTCCCTCCATGCCTCCTCCCGAGCTGGCCGTGCGTGGCCGGCGCGTAGTCACGAACAACTCCGTCGGCCCGGCCTCGATTCACGTAAGCGGGGGCCGCATCACGGCCGTCGCGGATTACGACGAAGTGCCGCCGGGCTGTCCCGTCTATGACGCAGGCGGGCGCGTCGTGATGGCCGGGCTCGTTGACTCGCACGTCCACGTGAACGAGCCGGGCCGCACCCACTGGGAGGGCTTCGAGAGCGCGACGCGCGCGGCCGCCGCGGGCGGGGTCACGACGATTGTTGACATGCCGCTCAACAGCGTCCCGCCCACCACGACCGCCGAAGGCTTACGACGGAAGCTCGAAGCGGCGCGCGGGCGTTGCGGCGTTGACGTGGGCTTCTGGGGCGGCGTCGTGCCGGGCAATTTAGAAGAGCTGCCGGGGCTGTTTGACGCGGGCGTCGTCGGCTTCAAGTGCTTCCTGATTCACTCGGGCGTCGAAGAGTTCCCGCACGTGACCGAAAGCGAGCTGCGGCCTGCGATGAAGGGACTGGCCCGCATGGGCGCGCCCCTCATCGCGCACGCGGAGCTTCCGGGGCCTGTGGAAGAAGCGCTCGCCGCCTGCTGCGCGGCCGGCGCCGACGGGGCCGACCCGCGGCGCTACGACACGTTCCTTCGCTCGCGCCCGCGCGAGGCCGAGGACGCCGCCATCGCCCTGCTCGTCCGACTCTGCCGCGAGACGGGGGCGCGCACGCACGTCGTGCATCACTCGTCGGCCGACTCGCTTCAGCTCATCGAGCGCGCGAAGTCGGAAGGCTTGCCCTTCACGGCCGAGACCTGCCCGCACTACCTCGCCTTCGCGGCCGAGGACGTGCCGGACGGCGCGACCGAGTTCAAGTGCTGCCCGCCCGTGCGCGAGCGCGAGAATAACGAACGACTTTGGGGCGCCCTCGCCGAAGGCGTCATTGACATGGTCGTCTCAGACCACTCGCCCTGCCCGCCCGAGATGAAGTGCCGGGGCGAGGGCGACTTCCTGCGCGCGTGGGGCGGCATCTCTTCGTTGCAGTTGAGGCTGCCGGTCGTGTGGGAGCACGCGCGACGCCGCGGCCACACGCACGCGCAGCTCGCGCGCTGGCTCGCCGAGGCCCCCGCCGAGCTTACGGGCTTCGGCGGCCGCAAGGGGCGCATCGCCCCCGGCTACGACGCAGACCTCGTCGTCTGGGACGACGAGGCGACCTTCCGCGTCGAGCCCGCGCTCCTTCATCACCGGCACAAGCTCACGCCCTACGAGGGGCAGACGCTAGCGGGAGTGGTCGAGGCGACCTTCCTGCGCGGCGAGAAGATTTACGAGCGCGGCGGGCCGGCGGGCGAGCCCCGCGGCGAGTTGCTCAGACGTTCATGACGACAAAGGATTTTACAGGGCTCGTTGACCTCGCCGCCGAGCGCGTGGGCGGCGCCGTCCTCTACGCCAACGATGACTTCTTCGCGCCGAAGGAGAATCTACTGAAGGCGAGCGCGCCCGTCTTCGTCGAGGGCAAGTACACGGAGCGCGGCAAGTGGATGGACGGGTGGGAGTCGCGCCGCCGCCGCACGCCCGGCTTCGACTGGTGCCTGATACGTTTGGGCCTTCCGGGCCGCGTGCTCGGCGTGGTCGTTGACACCGCGTTCTTCCGCGGCAACTTCCCCGAGAGCTGCTCGCTCGAAGCCTGCGCGATGGAAGGCACGCCCGACGTCGAGCGGTTGACGAGTGAGGCGGCCGGGTGGACGGAGATTCTCCCGCAGTCGAAGCTTCAGGGCGACTCGCAGAACACGTTCGCCGTCGAGGCCGGGGGGCGATTCACGCACCTGAGATTTAAGATTTACCCGGACGGGGGCGTCGCGCGCCTGCGCGTTTACGGCGAAGTCTTGCCGGACTGGGCGCGGGTAGCGCACGCCGGGGGCCTGGTTGACCTCGCGGCCGTCGAGCACGGAGGGCTCGTCGTCGCCACTAGCGACGAGTTCTTCGGCCACCGCCACAACCTCATAATGCCCGGCCGTGCGCTCGACATGAGCGACGGGTGGGAGACGAAGCGGCGCCGCGGCCCCGGCCACGACTGGGCCGTCATACGGCTCGGCGCGCCGGGCCGCGTCGAGCGCGCCGAGGTTGACACCGCCCACTTCAAGGGCAACTTCCCCGAGAGCTGCTCGCTCGAAGCCTGCGACGCGGGCGACGGCAACGACGCCGACACAGACGCGCTCTCCCGCCTGCCGTGGCGCGAGCTCCTGCCGCGCACGCGCCTGCAGGCGCACACGCGCCACTTCTACGAAGGGGAGATGAGCGACGCGGGGCGCGCGACGCACGTGCGCTTCAACATCTTCCCCGACGGCGGCGTGAGCCGGCTGCGTCTATACGGCAGAATCTCCGCGGCCGTCTGAAAGACGCGATGAGGATGGAAGCCGCGCTGTCGAGAATCAATTCCCTGCCCGCCGAAGAGGCGGCCGCGGAGCTCCTCAAGTGCTGCGGCTCGGCCCGCTGGGCCGCGCGCGTCGCCGCGGCCCGCCCCTTCGGCGACTCACACGAGTTGCACGAGACGGCCGAGCGCGTCTGGTGGGAGATGGGCGCCGAAGACTGGCTCGAAGCCATCCGCGCGCACCCGAAGATCGGAGAGCGCAAGGCGCAGGCGCGCGTGAGCGAAGAGGCGAGCCGGTGGTCTGAGGGCGAGCAGTCGGGCGCCCGCGCCGCCCGGCCCGAAGTCCTCGACGCGCTCGCGGAGGCGAACCGCGCGTACGAGGAGAAGTTCGGCCACATCTTCATCGTCTGCGCGACGGGCAAGACGGCCGGAGAGATGCTCGCGCTCCTTCGCGAGAGGATGGCGAACGAGCCGGGCGACGAGTTGAGGGTCGCGGCTCTCGAACAGTCTCGAATCACGAGGCTGCGGCTCGAAAAACTTTTAAGCGAATGAGCGGCATAACGACACACGTGCTCGACACCTCGCTCGGCCGCCCGGCCGCCGGCGTCCCCGTCACCCTTGAGTTCAAGGCGCGGGACGGCTGGCGCGTGCTCGGGCGCGGGCTGACCGACACGGACGGGCGCTTGCGGGATTTACTTCCCGCCGGCCACCCTCTCGAAGAGGGGCGCTACCGCCTGACCTTCGACACAGGCTCGTACTTCGGCGCGCGCGGCGTGCAGGTTTTCTACGCCGATGTCATCGTCGCCTTCGTCGTGCGCGACGGCGCGGAGCACTACCACGTGCCGCTTTTGCTCAGCCCCTTCGGCTACTCGACCTATCGCGGGAGCTAGACGATGCGCATCCCCCCGTACATCAGCGAATGGCTGAACCTCGCCGCGCGATGGTTCCACGTCTTCGCCGGAATACTCTGGGTCGGCACGACCTTCTTCTTCACGTGGCTCGACGGCCGCTTCACGGAGGAAGAGAAGAAGGCCGGCGGCAAGGGCGAGCCGGGCGAAGTCTGGATGGTTCACAGCGGCGGCTTCTACGTCGTCGGCAAGCGCAAGCAGCCGGGCCAGCGCGAGCTGCACTGGTTCCGCTGGGAGGCGGCGCTCACGTGGCTGAGCGGCGTGGTGCTCCTCGTGCTGCTCTACTACATCGGCGGCGAGAGCACGCTCGCCGACACCGACGTTAAGACCGGGTTTGTGCGTTGGCTCGACGGCCTTCCGGGGCAGTGGCTCTGGTCGAGGCTCAACCTCGCGGCCAACTACGGAACTTTCGCGCTCTGCTTCGGCGTGGGGCTGCTAATCGTCGGATGGTTGATTTATGACCTGCTGTTGCTCTCGCCGCTCGGCCGCAACGAGTGGGCGTTCGCAGCAGTCGCATACCTGCTCGTCGTCTGCGCCGCCTTCGCCTCGACGCACGTGCTCACCGGGCGGGCGGCGTTCCTCCACGTCGGCGCGATGTTCGGCACAATCATGGTCTCGAATGTGTGGATGAGGATACTGCCCGCGCAGCGGCGCATGATTGCCGCGACGAAGCGGGGCGAGGCGCCCGACGCCTCGGACGCCGCCCGCGCCAAGCTCCGCTCGAAGCACAACACCTTCATGGCCGTCCCCGTCGTCTTCACGATGATAAGCAACCACTACCCAGTCTCCACCTACGGCCACGAGCATAACTGGCTGATTCTCTCGGCGCTCGTGCTCGTCGGCTGGGCCGCGGCGAAGATAATCCGGCGCGCGTGAAGAGTGTGACGATGAGCTCGATTGACCTGACCGAGGAGCCGGGGGGCGGCGAGGGCTGGGATGAGTTCTTCGGGCGCGCGGCCGAAGAGTCCTTCGACCGTTTCCTGCGCGGCGGGAAGGTGCGCGTGCGCTACAAAAACTGGCGCATCACGCTCGACACCGTCGCCATCGCCGCGGGCGAGGCCTGCGTCACGGTCACGCGCATGAAGGCGCCCTACATAAACCTCGATGGCTTCCGCTTCCGGGCTCACAGCAAAGACTTCCTGAGCGCCCTCTGGAAGTTCTGCGGCGCGCGCTCGGTCGAGGTCGGCCGGCCCGCGCTCGACCGCGCCTTCGTCTTCCACGGCGAGGACGAGCGCAAAGTCAGGGAGCTTTTCTCCGGCCCGGAGGTCGAGCGGCTGATGCTCGCGCAGCCGGCTGTCAACCTCGAAGTGCGCGACGACGAGGGCGTGCTCGGAGTCGAGTTCCCCGAGGGCGTTGACGAGCTTTGCTTCCGCGAGGCCGGCTTCATCAACGACC
>DASPKR010000711.1:0-2797 GCA_035627975.1 Pyrinomonadaceae bacterium
AGTCTGCTCTTAAGTTTGAGTAACCGTCCGAGCGGAAGTGGCGGAACTGGTAGACGCGCACGTTTGAGGGGCGTGTGAGGCAACTCGTGGGGGTTCGAGTCCCCCCTTCCGCATAGCAAGTCAGGCGAAACCCCCGCGGGCCGCGAAAGCCCGCGGGGGTTTTCTACACCGTATCGCCCGCCATCAAACCCCCTTCAGGCGCCTCGACGGCGGGCGCGCACACTTAGACAATGAGTGAGACGGACTTCGGCCCGGAAGTGCGCGGGATCATCGAGCGGCTCGCGGCGGTTGATCTGACCGACGGGCGGCTCGACCGCGAGGGGGCCGAGGCCGGGATAAACCTCTTCCTCGAAAGGCTCGGGGTCGCGCCGAAGCCCGTGCGTTGGGCGGAGGGGCCGCGCGGGGCCGAATCGCTCGTGCTCGGCCGCCGTTACCCATTCGCTTCCGTTGAGATAAGCTCGGGCCTGAGCAGGCTCGCGCGGATGCGAACGATGCGCGCCAGGCAGATGCGCTCGCAGGAGCTTGCCGTCCGCGAGGCTTCCGCCGCCTACAAATGGCGCGCGTGGACGGCCGTGAGCCGAGCGCTGTCAGAGCCCGAGATAGGCCCCCGGAGCGGCGAGGAGACGTACCGGCGCAACCGCGAGCGCAACGAAGTCTGGACGGCGGCGCGCAATGCCGCGTATGACGCCTCGACGGCCGCGGGCGAACTGGCGCGCCTGTGGGAGGCGGGCGACGGCACGCCCGAGAGCCGAGCCTTCGCTGTGGCAAAGCTCCCCCTGCTCGCCGCCTTCGAGGCCGGCCTGTTCTGCTACTGGGTGACACGGACGGAAGTCTTCGCGCTGCGCCGCCCGGAGCTTTACGTTGACGCGGAAGGGCGCCTGCACGCCGACGGTCGCGCTGCCGTAGCGTGGCCCGACGGCGCACGCCTTTATGCACTTCACGGCGTACTTGTCCCGGCCGAAATCGCGCTGACTCCGGGCTCGGAGCTTAACCCGCGGCTTGTCGTGCGCGAGCGGAACGTCGAGGTCAGGCGCGAGCTGGTGAGGAAGATTGGCTTGGAGCGACTGCTAGTCGCGCTCGGCGCGAAGTCGGTTGACAAGAGGGGAGACTACGAGCTGCTCATGCTCGATCTGGGCGACGGGCGCGCGCGGCCGTTCCTGAAGATGAGGAACCCGAGCGTCCCCGTCTGGCACGTCGAGGGCGTCCACCCCGACTGCCGCACGGTCGCCGAGGCGCTCGCCTGGCGCAACGGCACGGACGTGCCGCCGTCGGTGCTGACCTGAGAGTTAAGAAAAGGAGTTCAACCATGCCCGAGGATAAAAAGCTCGTCTGGTATCAGCAGGGCGACGTGACCATCAAGCCGGTCGCGGAGATTCCCGCCGGGGCCGCGCCTAAGCAGGGGCGCGTGCTGCGCGAGGGCGAAGCCACGGGCCACGCGCACGTGGCGACCGGCGAGGGCGTCGAGCTGTTCATACACGACGGCACTCTCTACATGCGCGCGCCGTCCGGGGCGCGCGTCGTCCACGAAGAGCACGAGGCGCAGGAGGTTCCGCCCGGCACATACGTCATCGGCGCCGTTCGCGAGTACGACCACTTCGCGGAAGACGTAAGGCCGGTCTTCGACTGAAGTGACGCCGGAGCCGTTCTTCGCGTCGTTGTGGGAGGGCGCGGGGGCTGCTAAACTCTCGCTTCGGCCGCCCCGCTAGGAGTCTTTCCCATGCGCAAACGTTCCCCGCACGTGCTCGAAAAGTCGCACACACGTTTAGCCTTCGCCCTGCTGCTTCTCGTGGCGGCGGAGGGCGCGGTAGTGGCGCAGTCGGGGGACGTGAACTTCCCGTCGCCCATCTTCTCGAACGAGGTGACGGGCCGCATCGCCCCTCGCGACGTGGGCGACCCGCGGCGGACACGCCACTTCTACACCTTCCGCGGGGTCGAGGGCGACCTCGTCGTCAACCTCGAAAGCTCCGAGCTTCTGGGTGCCGTTGACGTGTTCACGGCGACGACCTCGCGGCCTCTCATAAACATCACGCTGCTCGGCGGGACGCAGACACGCGTCGTGAAGAGCGTCTATCTCCGGGGCGAGGAACTGCTGGTGCTGCGGGTCGAAGCGCGCGCCGCGGGTGACGCAGAGGGCTCGTACAAAATCCGCTTCGAGGGAGCGTTCGCGCCCGCGCCAGCCGGGCTTGCCGAAGCGCCGGCCGAGCCCGCGCCCACCGTCTCGAACTCGGAGCGGAGAGGCACGCGGCGCGTCACTTCGACCGGCGCGCGCATACCCGAGCCGCCCCGCCCCGCCGAGGAGGCGAAGGCCGAGCCGACTCCGACGCCCGCCGCGACCGCCTCGGGAAGCACGGCCGAGCCCGCGGCGCGCGCGCCCGCCCCGCGCCGCGGCGGCCGAGGCACGACGCGCACTCCGACGCGACGACAGCCGACCCGCCGCGCGCCTCCAGCAAGGCCCGCCCAGCCCGAGCCAACGACAGGCACGGCCGAGGCTGCGACGACTACGGAAGGAGCCACGCCCGCCGATGCAAAGCCCGGGGGCGAGGCGGCGCCGACCGAGAGCCCGGCGAGGCCGCCGCGCCGAAGGGCTTCTTCTTCGCGCTCGTCGCGCAGGGGCTCAACGCCCGAGGCCGCGCCGCAGCCGGCGCCCGCGCCGACCCAGCGCCTCATCATCGTGACGAAAGACGGCGAGACCGTCGAGCGAGACATGAGCACCGTCCGTCGCGTGACAGTGGAGAATAATCAGGTGGTCGTCGTCACGCGCGACGGGAGAACGACGAGGACGCCGATGTCGAACGTC
>DASPKR010000712.1:0-2490 GCA_035627975.1 Pyrinomonadaceae bacterium
TTGCAGAAGATGAGCATCCCGCTGACCGACAGGCAGAAGGTGATAGCCGCGGCTCAGCAGCAGAAGACGACCTGAGCCGCGCAGTCGGGGTGTTAGAAGTTTAATGGCCGCCGAACTTCCTTTCGTGAAGCCCGGCGGCCATTAAATCATCTTCGAGTTTTAAGTTCAGGCCGACGCGCCCTGCGCGCCGAGCAGTCGCTCGATGACCTGGTAGCTGGCTTCCAGAGCTTCTGCGAGCTTCTGCGGCTCGGGGCCGCCGCCCTCGGCCATGTCGGGCTTGCCGCCGCCGCGACCGCCTATGATGGGCGCGAGCTCCTTTATGACCTGACCGGCTGGGACGCGCTTCGACAGGTCGGGCGTCGTCCTGACGATGAGCGAAGCCTTGCCGTCGGAGCGCCGGCCCAGGACGACGACACCCGTCTTGACCTGCGCGAGCAGCGTGTCGGAGAGCTGCCTGAGTGCCTGCGCGTCGAGGTCGCTCGCCTCGCGCGCGAGCACGAGGACGCCCTCGGCGATCTCGCGGGCCTCGCCGCCGTTCCCGGCGGGCGCCCCGGCGCCGAGCGCGAGCTTCAGTCGCAACTCGTCGGCCTCTCGCCGCGCGCGCTTTAGCTCCTCCTGAAGGCGCTCGACGGCGACGGGGATGTCGTTGCGCGAGGCGCGAAGCTCGGAGGAAAGTTGGTCAACGAGAGCCTCGGTCTCCTGGAAGCGCACGAAGGCGTCGCGGCCTGTCACGGCGCGTATGCGGCGCGTCCCCGAGGCAATGGACTCGTCGCTCACGATCTTGAAGAGCCCTATGTCGCCGGTGGCGCGGACGTGAGTGCCGCCGCAGAGCTCCTTCGAGAAGCCGGGGACTGTCAGGACGCGCACGCGCTCGGCGTACTTCTCGCCGAAGAGCGCGACGGCGCCGGAGCGCATCGCCTCGTCGAGGGAGAGCACGTCGGTCTGCACGGGCTCGTTGCGCAGGACGTGATAGTTGACGAGGCGTTCCAGCTCGGCCAGCTCGTCGCGCGTCAAGGGCTGGTAGTGCGAGAAGTCGAAGCGCAGGTAGTTGGGCGCCACGACCGAGCCCGCCTGCTTGACGTGCGTCCCCAACACTTCGCGCAGCGCGGCGTGAAGGAGGTGCGTGGCCGTGTGGTTGCGCCGCGTAGAGTCGCGCTTCTCTGCGTCAACCTGCGCCGTGACGGCGTCTCCGACGCGAAGGCGCCCGCGCTCGATCTTCACGCGGTGGACGACGAGGCCGGGCGCAGGCACGGCCGGCGTGTCGTTGACGGCCGCGTGCGTCTCGGCGTTGACCATGGCGCCGGTGTCTCCGACCTGCCCGCCGGCCTCGGCGTAGAAGGGCGTGCGGTCGAGGACGACCTCGCCCTCCTCGCCTTCGCCCAACTCTTCCGTCTCTTCCTCGCCGCGCAGCAGCGCCAGGACGCGCGCGCCGTCCGTGCGCGTCTCGTCGTAGCCGGTGAACTCTACGCGGCCGACGCGCTCGGCTATCGCCGCGTAAGCGGGGTTAGCTTTGGCGGCAGCCGCCGCCTGAGCCTTCGCGCCGGCGCCCTGTAGCTCCTTGAGCGCGCGGTCGAACTCCTCGTTGTAAGTCTCCTCGTCGAGCACAAATCCGCGCTCTTCGAGGCCGACGCGGATGAGGTCGCGCGGCGTGCCGAAGGTGTCGTAGAGGCGCGCAAGCTCTTTGTAGTCGGGCATGGCGCCCTCGGGCGTCGAGGCGAACAGCGCGTCGAGCTTTTGCAGGCCCGTCGTCAGGGTCGAGCCGAAGCGCTCCTCTTCGAGGCGAACCATGCGCTCTATAAAGTCGCGCGCGGCTTCGAGCTCAGGGTAGGCTTCCCGCATCTGGCCGACGACGAAGCCCGTCACCCGGTGGAAGAAGAGGCCGTCGAGCCCGAGCGCGTGGCGGCCGTGGTAGATCGCGCGGCGCATGATTTTGCGCAGCACGTAATTGCGCCCCTCATTGCCGGGCAGGATGTTGTCGGCTATGGAGAAGGCCGCGGCGCGCGCGTGGTCGGCGATGACGCGCATGGCGAAGCCTTCCTTCGTCTCTGGCTCGTAGGCGCGGCCGGCAAGCTCGGCCGTGAACTCGATGACGGGCCGGATGATGTCCGTGTCGTAGTTCGTCTTGACGCCTTGCAGCACGGCCGTCATGCGTTCCAGCCCCATGCCCGTGTCAACCGAGGGCTTGGGCAGCGGTTCGAGCCTGTACTTGCCGGGCGACTCCTCAACGCGGTTGTACTGCATGAAGACGAGGTTCCATATCTCCATCGTCGTGTCGCCCGGGCCGTTGACCAACTCGGCGCGGTTGAACTCAGGGTCCTCGGGATGCTCGCCGAGGTAGTAGTTAATCTCGGAGTTGGGGCCGCAGGGGCCGGTCTCGGCCATCTGCCAGAAGTTGTCCTTGCGGCCGAAGCGCAGCACGCGCTCGGGGCGCGCGCCGGCCTTCACCCAAAGCTCCGCCGCCTCGTCGTCGGCCGGCACCTCTTCGTCGCC
>DASPKR010000713.1:0-2426 GCA_035627975.1 Pyrinomonadaceae bacterium
CGCTTCGCGTACTCCAAATCCGAAGCGCGCCACCTCTCGTGCAGCGCGAAGAGGAGCAACAGCGTCGCGCCCGCGAGCGCGATTGACCCGGCCACGAGCCACGCGCGGCCCAACTCCGGCGCCGCCCACGGCTTCACAGCGACGAACAGCAGCAGCCCCGCCGCCACGGAGCACGCCGCGAACATCAAGAGAGCCACTGCGGCGTGCGCCCGCTCGCGCCTGTGGCCCCAGTGAACCCACTGAACGGCAGCGAGCGCCTGGCCCGAGGCCGTCACCGCGACGAAGCACGCGAGCAGGGCCGGGAGCCGCGCGTCCCACAGGCCCCCGCCCGCGAGCGTTCGCGCGACGACGGCCGCGGCCGCCGCGCCCGACACGCGCGCGGCCCTCCGCACGAGCGCAGCCGCGAGCTGCGCGCGCGCCGAGACGGGCAGCGCGTCGAATAGAGACTCCGGCCGCCGCAGGTGGTAAATCTCCGCGACCGCGCGCGACACGCCGAGCGCCAGCAGGCACGCCGCCGCCGACACGGCCAGCCCCGCCGCGACCTCGTCTGAGGGCCGCCAGTCCGAGTCCTCCACCACGCGGCCGACGCCCAGATAAGTCATCCCGAGCACGAGCGGCGTCAGCACCAGCAGCGAGTAGAGGTGCTCGCGCGCCCAGCGTCGGCCCTCCAAAGCCCCCGCCCCCACCATCAGCCTCAGATGACTCATCCGCCGCCCCTCTTCTTCCTTTCGAGCGCGGCGGCGATGCGGTTTTCGAGCACGAGGTCGGGCGAGTAGTTTTCGAGTTGGAGGAAGTGCGCGGCCGCGCGGTCTAAGGCCGCCTGCGGGACGAGGCCGACAATCTCGCTGCCCAAAATTTCTACGCCGAGCCGCTCGGCCTCTCGCCGGACGGCCTCGAAAGCCTGGTGCAGGTTCGTCCTCTCGTAGCTCGTCAGATTCATAGAGACCTGCACGACGCCGCGGCTCACGAGCTCGAAGCCGAGCGCCTTCAGGCTCGGGAGCCCGCCGTCGCGCTCGCGCACGGCGCGCGCGATGCGCTTCGCCACGGACACGTCGCCCGTGCGCAGGTTCACGTTGTAGGCGATGAGGAGCGGCCGCACGCCCACGATGCACGCGCCGGCCGACGGGTGGAGGCGCGGCTCGCCCACGTCGGGCGCGCGCTCCGCGACGGTCGCTATCTGCTCGCTTAGCAGCTCGAAGCCGCCGCGCCGCACGTCGGCGAGGTTGCGGCGCTCGGGCCTCGTGGCCGCGCTCTCGTAGAAATAGACGGGAATCCGAAGCTTATCCCAGATGCGGCGGCCCGCCTCGTGCGCGAGCACGACGCACTCCTCGACCGTGAGCCCACGGATGGGGATGAAAGGCAGCACGTCGGTCGCGCCCACGCGCGGGTGCTCGCCCGCATGGGCGCGCAGGTCAATCAGCTCGGCCGCCCGGCCGACGACGCGCACCGCCGCCTCGACCACCCTTTCGGGCGGCGCGACGAACGTGACGACGGAGCGGTTGTGGTCGGCGTCAACGTGTGTGCCGAGCACGAGCGCGCCCTCGACCGACTCGACGGCCTCGACGAGACTGGCGACCACGCGCGCGTCGCGCCCCTCGCTGAAGTTCGGCACGCACTCGACGAGGCGGCCCCTGCCGCCGACCTGTTCGCCCGAAGTCACCGGCCCTCCGATTCGCCCGCCGTTATCTGCCCGAGGTGGTGCTTGAGGTGCGCGAGGTAGTCGCGTATGAGGTATTCGAGCGTCGCGGGCTCCGTTTCAGGCACGAGGTTAAAAGCGATGCTGTTCAGCGTGTGCTCGCGCCTCGGAAGTTTTAATTTCTCCTCGGGGACGTTCGCCGCCACGTGCGCGAGGTGCAGGTTGTAGGCGCGCCAGAGGTTGACTATCAGCGGCCACGGCTCCTGCTGGTATTTTTGCGCAGCGACCCACTCGTCCTGCTCGTAGCCGGGGAAGGCAAGGTCTTCCTTGAACTGCGCGCGCACGAAGCGCTGGTGGTTGTTCGCGGCCGAGTCTATCAGGTGGCCTATCGTCTCCTTCGCAGACCACGCGCCGGGCGCGGGCCGCGCCTCGCTCTCCGACTCCGTCATCGAGAGCAGCCGCGCCGACGCCTCCTCGACCGTCCGCCTGAAGTCTTTCAGGAATTCTTCCATGCCCCTCTCCTTCCGCGCGCGTGCGGATTGTAGAATGCGTGATGCGGATTGGAAAAGCGTATCGTGCGGCTGTTATGATTCGGCGCCGGCCTGCTCTGCTTTGAAAGATGGCTACCTCGGACAAGTTCATCAAGGAGAGAAAGGGCGCTTGGCAGCGTCTGGAGGATTTGCTGACGCTGCTCGACCGCTCGTCCCTGCGCCGCCTGCACCGCGAGGAGGTGCGCGAGTTGGGGCGTATATACCGCCGCACGGCCTCGGACCTTGCGATTGCCCGCGCC
>DASPKR010000714.1:0-4257 GCA_035627975.1 Pyrinomonadaceae bacterium
CGCGGCCGTCGCACCTAAGCCGGCGAGGAAGAAGACGCCTACCGTGGCGGAGCCTGCCTGCCACGAGGTCAGGAACGCGAGCCCCGCGAGCACGGTAAGGCCGACGGCCCAGCGCCAGAGGTCTAGCCAGCGCCGGGGCGCCGGCTCGGCCGTCTCCCGCAGGAGCATGTTAGGCCGGATGTTGCGAATCCGAAGGAGCGGGAGCGCCGAGAAGAGCAGAGAGATCAGGAGCCCGAGCCCCAGCCCCTGCGCGACGGCGCCGGGTTGCAGGTCGTAGCTCAGATTCGCAGGCAGGCTATCGGCGAAGCGCGCGCGCACGAACGAGAGCGCCAGCTTCGAGAGCGCGACGCCCAGCGCGCTCCCCGCGAGGCCGAGCGTGAGAACCTGCGCGAGGTACGCGGCCGTGAGCATCCTCCCCGTCCCGCCGACGCACTTGAGCACGGCGATGCTCTTCTTGCGCTGCTCGATGAAGACGCGCGTTACCGAAGAGACTCCAATGCCGCCGAGGACTAGTATGACGAGGCCTGTCAGCGAGAGGTAATTCTCCGCGCGCTCGAACTGCCGCGCGGTCGCCTCTTCCGAGTCCTTGTAGGAGCGCACGCCGTAGAGGCTGTTCCCGCGAAACTCCGCGCGCAGCGCGCGCGCAAGCTCTTCGGCCCTGCCCTCCGGCGTCTTGAAGAGGAGACGGCGGCGTGCGCGGCTGCCCCAGCCCGTGAGCCCCGCGCCTTCGAGCGCGCCGCGCGAGACGAAGACGCGCGGCCCGAGGCGCAAGCCCGCGCCGCCCCCACCTCCGCCCGGCTCCTGCTTAACGACGCCGCGAATCTCGAACGCCTTCTCGCCGAGGAGCACGCGGTCTCCGACTTTGAGCCCCGTGCGCTCGATGAGCAGAGGCGAGACGAGAGCGCCGTCGCCCGCGAGCATCGAATGATTGAAAGCAAGCCCGTCGGCCAACACAAATTCGCCGTAGAGCGGGAAGGGCGGCTCCACGCCTTTGAGCTCGACCATCAGCGCCGAGCCCTTCGAGGCGTCCTCCGGCCTCAGCATCGTCGGCGCCTCGACCGTCTCAACCCGCGCCTCGACGAGCGGCGGGCGCGCGACTCGCTCGACGGCCGAGAGAGCCTCCGCCGACCACTCGCGCGACGAGTCGAGCTGCACGTCTGCCGTCATCAGAGCGCGCGCCTCGCCCGCCACCGAGCGGTTCAGGTTCCCTATCATCGAGCGCAGCGCGACGATGCTCCCGACCCCGACGCCTATGCACACGAAGAAGAAGAGAAGCCGCCGCCACGAGGAGCGAAGCTCGCGCCAGGCGAGATTGACAATGAACTTCACGACGCGGCCGCCTCCAACTCTTCGCCCGAGAAGTCTTCGCCCGCGGCAGCCTCGCCTCCGCGGAGAACCTCGTCCGCGACGACGCGGCCGTCGCGGAGCGATATGCGGCGGTCTGCGCGGCCCGCAAGC
This sequence comes from Pyrinomonadaceae bacterium, assembly GCA_035627975.1. GTDB lineage: Bacteria > Acidobacteriota > Blastocatellia > Pyrinomonadales > Pyrinomonadaceae > QHXN01. Next base: position 1,459 of record DASPKR010000714.1, read on the forward strand.
TCGTGGTCATGCGTGACGAGGACGAGGGTTGCGCCGCGGCGCCTGTTCATTTCGAGCATAAGGTCGAAGACGTGGCCGCCGTTGCGCGAGTCGAGGTTGCCCGTCGGCTCGTCGGCCAGAAGAATCTTCGGGTTGTTCGAGAAGGCGCGCGCAATCGCGACCCTCTGCTGTTCGCCGCCCGAGAGCTGCGAAGGGTAATGGTGCGCTCGCTCGGTCAGCTCAACGTCTCGGAGCAGTTGGCGCGCGCGCTCCTGCGCCCCCGGGACGCCCGCGATCTCCATCGGCGCCAGAACGTTCTCCAGGGCTGTCATCGAAGGGATGAGGTGAAACGACTGGAAGACGAAGCCTACCTTGCGGCCGCGCAGCCGCGCGAGCGCGTCCTCGCCCATGCTGGTTATGTCCTCACCGTCTATCTTTATACGCCCCGCGGTCGGGGCGTCGAGGCCCGCGACCAGACCGAGCAGCGTTGACTTGCCGCTCCCCGAAGGCCCAACGACGGCGACGAACTGCCCGTCCGGTATCAGAAGGTCAAGCTCGCACAGGATGGTCAGGCGCTCGGCGCCGGACTGCACCGTCTTCGACACTTGGTATAATTCGATCATGAAAAGTTTTCTTCCGTTTATTCGTCCCGGCAGGGCTTTGATGCCCGCGCTCTGCCTGGCTTTCGCCGCTCTTTTACAGGCATGCTCCGACGGCTCGCCGGGCGGTACGGCCGCACAATCGAACAGGCCCGAATCAAAGCCCTCCCCGGCCGCCGCCGCCGCCCAGACTTTACCTAAAATCGTCGCCTTCGGCGACAGCCTGACGGCCGGCTACGGGCTCGCCTCCGAGCGCGAGAGCTACCCCGCGCTCCTGCAAAAGAAGCTCGACGCGGACGGCTTCAAGTACGAAGTCATAAACGCCGGGGTTTCGGGCGACACCTCGGCGGGCGGGCTGCGCCGCATTGACTGGGCGCTCGACGCCGGCGACGTGCGCTTCGTCATACTCGAGCTCGGGGCCAACGACTTCCTGCGCGGCCAGCCCGTCGCCGAGACTAAAAAGAACCTCTCGCAGATAATCGAGCGCTCGAAGGCGCGCGGCGCCCGAGTCCTGCTAGCAGGCATGTACACGACGACGAACGCCGGGCGCGACTACCAGCGGCAGATTCACGAAGCCTTCCAGTCGCTCGCCTCGGAGCACGACGTTCCGCTCATCCCCTTCTTCCTCGAAGGCGTCGCCGGCGAGAGCCGCCTCAACCTCGACGACGGCGTCCACCCCAACGCCGAAGGCACAAGGGTTGTCGCCGAAAACGTCTATAAGCACCTTAAGCCCATGCTCGAAGAGGGCCGGGCCGAGGGCAAATGACTTCGGCGGAGAGATAAACGGCGAGTGCCTGAAACGGACGTTGTCATCATCGGCGGGGGCGCGGCGGGGCTGATGTGCGCTATCGAGGCGGGCAGGCGCGGCCGGCGCGTCGTCGTCATCGAGCACAACGGGCGCGTCGGCCGCAAGATAGAGATTTCGGGCGGCGGCCGCTGCAACTTCACGAACCTGCACTCGACGCCGAAGAACTTCCTTTCGGCCAACCCGCACTTCGCTAAGTCGGCGCTTGCGCGCTACACGCCGGCCGACTTCGTCGCGCTCGTCGAGCGCCACCGCATCAGCTACCACGAGAAGAAGGCCGGGCAGCTCTTCTGCGACGGGAGCGCGCGCCAGATTATCGGGATGCTGCTCGCCGAGTGCGCCTCAGCCGAGGCCGAGATTCTGACCGAGTGCCGCGTGGGTGAGGTTCGGAAGGGCGCTCGCTTCAGCGTCGTGACTAGCCGCGGCGAGTTCGGGTGCGAGTCGCTGGTCGTCGCGGCCGGCGGGCTCTCCATCCCGAAAATAGGCGCGACCGACTTAGGCTACCGGCTCGCCCGTCAGTTCGGCATAAACGTCCTGCGGCCGGAGCCCGCGCTCGTCCCGCTCACGCTCGGCGACGAAGACCTCGCCGCCTTCCGCCCCTTGAGCGGCGTCTCCGTCGAGGCGGTCGTCCGCTGCGGCGGCGCTGAGTTCGCCGAGAGCCTGCTCGTCACGCACCGCGGCTTGAGCGGCCCGGCGGTGTTACAGGCTTCAAGCTATTGGTCTCGCGGCGACGCGCTCTCCGTCAACCTTCTGCCCGGTGAGGGGGCGCGTGAGTTTCTCGAAGCGAACCGCGGGCGCGAAGTCGGGCTCGCCGCGCTCCTCAGCCACAAGTTACCGCGCCGCTTCGCGCAGGTCTGGTGCGAGCTTTACGCCCCGGCGAAGCCCCTGAAGAGCTACACCGCGGCGGAGCTGTCCGAGACGGCCGCCCGACTCGCCGGCTGGCGCATCGAGCCCGCCGGCACCGAGGGCTTCCAGAAGGCCGAGGTGACGAAGGGCGGGGTTGACACGGCGGAGCTTTCGTCGAAGACGATGGAGGCGCGGCGCGTCCCCGGCCTCTACTTCATCGGCGAGGTCGTTGACGTGACGGGCCACCTCGGCGGTCACAACTTCCAGTGGGCGTGGGCATCCGGGCACGCGGCGGGGCAGTACGTCTGAGAAGTCTAGTCCTTCGCGCGCGGGTGGAATTTTTCATAGACGGCGCGGAGGCGGTCGCCGGTGACGTGCGTGTAAATCTGCGTTGTCTCCAGGTCGCTGTGGCCGAGCATGGCCTGCACGGAGCGCGTGTCGGCGCCGTGCTCAAGCAGGTGCGTGGCGAAGCTGTGGCGCAGGACGTGCGGCGAGACGCCGCTCACGCCCGCGCGCTCGGCACACTTCTTCAGCATCGCCCAGACGAACTGCCGCGTGAGCGGCGCGCCG
>DASPKR010000715.1:0-2003 GCA_035627975.1 Pyrinomonadaceae bacterium
AACGTCCGCCGCCCACACGCCTGCGGCCGGCGAGCGCGTCACGCCGTCGGAGAGTTTCGTCTGCGCGGTCACGTCGGCAAACGACGCCGCGCCCTCCTGCCCGTAGAGCCGGAAGCCACCCTCGCCCGCGAGCGCAACGTCCGTCTTGAAGTCGTAATTGAAATCTAGTCCCGCAACCGAATGCGGCGAGGGCGCCGCCGTGCCGCCGGGGAAAGCGAGCTTTGCGCCCCCGTCTAGCTGAGCTTCGCGCCCGGCAATGAAGACGAGCGCCGGCTCGCCTTCGCCCGAGAGGTAGAGGGCGCCGCCCCACTCGGCCGCCGCGGGGCGCGTCTCTACCGAGAACGTGAGCGCGCCGTCGCGCGGCGCGGGCTGTGGCGAAGGCGACTTGAGGATGACGAAGCGCGTGAAGGGCTCGCCGAGAACTTCCGGCGGGTCTTGGACGGCGAGGCGGCTCTGACGGTACTCGGGCAGGCGCACCAGCACGTTTCTCAAAAACTGCACGCGCGGGGCCGCGGCGCGTATCTGCCCGCCCGCGGCCGCCGCCTGCACCGCCTCCCACTGCTCGCGCGCCTCCGGCGGCCACGCCGCGGCTTGCTCGGCGAAGCGCGCGGAGATGTGTTTGAAGAGCTCCGCGTCGCCACGCTTGGCCGCGATGCGCGCGACTTCGAGGTTGACGGAGAGGTTTCCGGGCTGCCCTTCCAGAATTCTTTGAAGGTAGCCGAGCTGCGCGCCCTCGTCGCCCGCGCGCTCCGCCTCCGCGGAGAGCGCGTAGAGCGCCTTCAAGTTCTTCGGGTCGAGCTCTACGGCCCGCTTGAGCGCGGCAGTCGCCTCCTCGTAGCGGCCGCGGCTGCTCTCAAGGAGCCCGAGCAGGAGGTGTATCTCGACGCTCTCGGGCGCGAGCTTCTGCGCCTTCTCCAGGTTCTCGGCCGCGCGGTCGAACTCCCTCTGTCTCAAATAGAGCAGGCCGAGGTTGGCCCACGACGCGGGCTCCTGCGGCGCGAGCGCGGCCGCCTCCTTTAACTTCTCCTCGGCACGCACGTCGTCGCCAACCTGAAGCGCCGACAGGCCGACGTAGAAGGCCCGGACGACCTGAGCGTAATTGGCCGGATTCTTTTCGGGCGTAGTTGCGCGTGTGCACGAGACGAGCGCCGCGGCCGCCAGAGTTATGACGAAGACGGCGACACGAGGGCGCCTGGAGAAAGTGAAGGCTAGCATTCCGAAGAGGTTATCTTACTGCGGGGCCGTACAATCCGAAACGTGTTCGGGCAACACTAGCACGCGCCCCCGAGGGGTGTCACGTAACCGTGGTTTTAGCCCCGGCCCCAACTTTCGTTGGACGCCGCCCTGCAACCCCGCTACCATGACACGGGCGGAAGGTTCGTGTGGTAATAGGCGCCTTGTCGAGCGACGGACTCAAGCGACAGATAGGGCTGCGGACTGCGACGGCCGTTGTGGTGGGCGAGACCATCGCCGTCGGCATCTTTCTCACGCCGGCCGGCATGGCAAAGTCGCTCGGCTCGCCGGCGCTCGTCTTAGCCGTTTGGCTCTTGATGGGGGCGATGGCCGTCTGCGGCGCGCTCTGCTACGGCGAGTTGGCCTCACGCTTCCCCGAGGCGGGCGGCGACTACGTTTATCTGCGCGAGGCTTACGGGCGGGCCGTCGCCTTCCTCTACGGCTGGATGGCGTTCCTGGTGATGGGGCCGGGGCTTGCGGCGGGGCTCGCCGTGGGGCTCGCTGGCTACGCGGCCTACGCGCTCGCGCTCCCGCCCTGGGGGCAGAAGGCCGTGGCCGTGGGCTCAATCGTCGCGCTCGCGGCGGTGAACGTGGCGGGCGTGCGGGCGGGTGCGTGGCTCGTGCGTTGGCTCACGGCGCTCAAGCTCGGCATGCTCCTCTTCCTGATCGTCTGGGGCTTCGCTTCTGGCTTGGGAGACTGGTCGAACTTCCTGCCGCTCATCGAGCAGAGGTCGGGGAGCGACCCCGTCATCCCTGCGCTCGCGGGCGGG
>DASPKR010000716.1:0-4747 GCA_035627975.1 Pyrinomonadaceae bacterium
ATAGACGCGGGCCTGCCGCTCGTTCAGTGCCTCGAGATTCTCTCGCAGCAGCAGGAGAACAAGTTCTTCGCGCAGGTGCTCACGCAGATACGGCAGGACGTGGAGGAGGGCTCGACGCTGGCGGCCGCGATGGGCCGACACGGCCGCGTGTTCGACCAGCTCTTCGTCAACATGGTGGACGCGGGCGAGACGGGCGGCATACTCGACCTCATACTCCAGCGCCTCTCCTCTTACATCGAGAAGATAGTCAAGCTGCGGCGCGACGTCATATCGGCGCTCATCTACCCGTCGGCCGTCATCCTCATCGCCATAGCGGTCATCGCCGTCATCCTCATCTTCGTCATCCCCTCGTTCCAGAGCATATTCACGGGGCTGCTCGGCCCGGGCGAGGCCCTGCCGCTCCCGACGCGCATCGTCGTCGCCGCAAGCGACTTCATCGCGGGCATCGGCGGCCTCGTAATACTCGGCGTGATAGTCGGCGCGGTCGTAGGCGTGCGCTCCTACTACAAGACGCCGGGCGGGCACCGCCGTATAGACGGGCTACTCCTAAAAGTCCCGATCGTCGGCGCGATACTCAAGAAGATCGCCGTCGCGCGCTTCTCGCGCACGCTCGCCACGCTCCTCTCCTCGGGCGTCCCCATACTCCAGTCCCTGGAGATAACCGCGCGCACGGCCGGCAACGTCATACTCGAAGAGGCGATCAACAAGATACGCACGGGCGTCGAGCGCGGCGAGTCCGTGGTCGAGCCGCTGCGCGCCAGCGACGTGTTCCCGCACATGGTCTCGCAGATGGTCGGCATCGGCGAGCAGACCGGCGCCTTGGACGCCATGCTCGGCAAGATCGCCGACTTCTACGAGCAGGAGGTTGACTCGGCCATCGCCAGCCTCCTCACCCTCATCGAGCCCGTCATGATCGGCTTCCTCGGCGTCACCATCGGCTCCATCGTCATAGCCATGTACCTCCCCCTCTTCACCCTCATCGGCAAGATGGCGAACAGCAGCTAACCTCCTTATACGGGTGCGCCAGTTCGGCGCTGCGCTGCGGGAAGACCTGGGAGCCATAAGCCGCGCCGCCCGCGCGATGACTCTGACGACGTTGGGCCTCGACGATAAGGTCCGGCTACCGCGTAACGCACGCGACCAGGCATGGCTCACGGCCGCGCTCCTTCGCGCAGGGCGCAGAGTCGCTCAAGGCCGAGTTCATATGCCGCTGACCCCCTTCGGGCTTCATGAGAGACGTGAGGGCGGGAGTCGAGGCGCTCGAAAGGTCAATCAGCGAGTAGGGCTAGGAAAGCAGGTGAGCGCGTCGCGACCACGGTAGCTATTGACGAGGCCATCGAGCGGTGCGTCAACACCGTAGCGCGAGCCACACGGAACGCACGCAACGCCGCCTGGCCGCCGCCACACCCACGCTAGCCAACACTAAAAGCATAGAGGGTTGACGGCAGCGCTGCCGTCAACCCTCTATGCTTTAATTCGCCACTAGCCCTTCGCGTCCTGGACGGCGTAGAGGTCTTGGGAGGCTTTGCGCTGTGAGATTTCGTGGACGAGGGCGGTGATGCGCTCGATGGTGAAGGGCTTGGCTATGACCCAGTCGGCCTGCGACTCGGTCTGCTCGGCGGGGCTCACGGTGTCGCCCCAGCCCGTTATGACGGCCAGGGCTATTTCGGCGTCGCGCTCGCGCACGTAACGCGCCAGTTCCCAGCCGCTCATGCCGGGCAGCCCGACATCGGTGAAGACGGCGTCGAAGCCGCCGCCGTCGAAGAGCGCGAGTGCCTCGCGCCCCTCGGCGGCGAGCACCACCTCGCAGCCCTCTCGCTCGAGTATGTCCGCCAGAAGCTCCCGCACGTAATCCTCGTCGTCAACTACGAGTATGCGCAGCTCGCCGCGCACGGCGCCCGCGAGGCGCGCCGCGTGCGTCACCGCGTCTGGCTCGGGCGCGCCCGTGGCCTTCGGGAATCTCATGCGGAACGTGGCCCCTCGCCCCACCTCGGACTCGACCTCCACGCTCCCCTCGTGGCGCCGTATGATGCCGTAGCTCACAGAGAGCCCCAGCCCCATGCCGGCCTTGCCCTTCGTCGTGAAGAACGGGTCGAATATGCGTGTGCGCACCTCCTCCGTCATCCCCACGCCCGTGTCCGCCACGCATACCTCCACGTCCGAGCCCGACTCCCTCGTAGAGAGCGTGAGGGTGCCGCCCTCGGGCATTGCGTCCACGGCGTTGAAGACCATGTTGACTAAGACCTCGCGCAGCTCGCCCGCGTCGCCGAGTATCACGGCGTTCGAGCTTATCTGACGGTCGAGGCGTATGTGTATGTTCTGCGCCTCGGCGCGATCCTTCCAGCGCGGCCGCGTTATCTCCGCGACCTCGAGCATGAGCCGGTCAACGTCAATTGGCGCGAAGAGCTGGTCGCGGCGCTGGCGCGCGAAGTCCTGTATGCGCTTGACGGTCTTTGCGCCGTCCTCGGCCGTCTGGATGATTATGTGGAGGCCGCGCCTCATCTCCGCGCGGTCGTCCGTCTCCAGCATTAGCTGAGCGCGGGCGAGAATCCCCGTCAGAGTGTTGTTGAAGTTGTGCGCCACGCCCGACGCGAGCTCCCCGAGCGCAGAGAGCTTCTCCATCTGCGAGTAGTGCTCGCGCATGCGCTCGCGCTCTGCCTGCTCGGCCTGCGCCGCCGAAGCCTCTATGTTCTTCAGGTAGGTCTTGTAGGTGAGGTAGATGATGAGGATTATCGGCATCGTCAGCGCAACGTAGTAGAAGCTGAAGCTCTTGACCACGCGCGAGATGAGCCCCGCGGCCGACGCGCCCGCCAGGAGCGAAATCGAAGACCAGAGGTAGTACTTGCTCCAGGTCTGCGCGATGCTCTGGTTGCGGTTGATGGCCGTATAGACGGCGGCGAGGCCGGAGTTTACGAGGTACTGCACGACCGCCATGAAGCAGACGGCCGTCAGGAAGAACCTCAGATCGGGCGTCTCCGCGAGGTCCCTCACCGGCCCGAAGATGAGCCGCAGCAGCGTGACCGTCACGAAGGTCGAGAGCGCCATCTGCAGGCCGTTGAAGGCCACCGTCTTCTTGTTGTTGCCGAAGCGAGAGGAGGAGTAGGCGCCCTCGGCCGCCGCCAAAAGCACGGCAGGCTCGCCGCCGTAGAGCAGCATCGTCAGGAAGATGAAGGTGTCCGAGACCGTTATGTGGCCGCTCGAGTTCGGTATCCGTATGGCGATGCGCGAGCTGAAAAAAATCGTCATCGCGGCCAGCAGCAGCAGCTTCGGGTCGAGGTGCTCGCCCGTGAGGCGGCTCGCGCTGAGCACGCAGACCGCCGCCCCCAGCACGACGGTCGTCTTGAAGTAGAGGCTAAAGAAGCGGGCTCGGTTCATAAATTTAAAGGCGCGCGGCGGCCGGCCGGGCGCGACCGCGTGAGGCTCGGGGGCCACTCAAGTCTAATTCCGCCGCCGGCCCCAGTCAAAGTTTAAAAGGCGAGCGGGGCTTTTTTCGGCCGGCACGAAATAAGGGGCTAAGGCGTTAATAAGCGCCTCAGCCCCTTATCCCACTTACGGCCGGCCCTGCTAGCCCTACGGAGCGACGGGCGTCATGACGGCGCCCCTGATGGCAATACCTTTGCCCCTGACCGTCGCGCCCACGAGCCTGAGGTTGTCGCCCTTGAGCACGCCGTCAACGACGCGCATATTCTCGCCGAAGAGCGTCCCGCCGTCGGCCGTGACGGCGTCGCCGACGAGCACGCCATTCATGACGTTAAGAGCGTCGCCGACGAGCACGCCGTTCACGCAAGGGGTGTCGCCGTCGCCCGGCCCTTCTTCGTCCGTCGTAGTGGCCGCGTCGCCGACGAGCACGCCGTTACTCGTCACGGCGTCGCCCACCAGCACGCCCGTCACGGGCGTCCCCTCTTCGGGCGAGACGCTCGCCGCCGCTAGCGCGACGTTGCCCTCCAACTCGACGCTCGGCACGTACTCCTTCCCGACCATAACGCCGCGGAGCCTGAGTGAAGCGGTGACAACGTCGCCGTAGGTTACGCCCACGTTCCTGCCGTACACCGTGCGCTCGCCAGCGGGATTTGAACAAGGGTCGGGTGATGTATCAACGGTCTGCGCGCGGGCGGCGGTGAGCAGTTTGTGGCTCGTCCTGTCGCACACGAGTATGCCGACGGCCAAGCAGAGTGACACCAAGAGGGATGCCACGGGGGAGAGTGGATTTCGTTTCACGCTAGCCTCCAAATTATTCTGATAGATGTGTTACTCGATGCCCGCCCCGAGGCATCTACGGGTTACAGACGAAGCCCCGCCTACCCTTCCTGTTTGCGTAGAAAGTTGTTCGGAGGAGGTTCAAGGGACAGGCGGCCGGGAGCCAACCTCGGGGGCGAAGACGCCGGCCGGAGCGCAGATTAATGGAAGGCAGTCGGCTTGTCAACTTCTTTACTTACAACGACTTATTTAACTCAGTTAAAAAATTGCAAATTCTATTGCAGATGAAGGCTTTTTTGCAATTGTCTCGGAATCGGACTGGCCCGCCCATTCAACTTGACCTTCCAGCCCCGAGAAGAAAAGAGGCCGGCCGAGGGCTTTCCCGAACCCTCGGCCGGCCTCTTCTCTTCTAGGGGCCGGAAGGTCAAGTTGAATGGGCGGGTCAGCCCGATTCCGAGACAATTGCAAAAAAGCCTTCATCTGCAATAGAATTTGCAATTTTTAACTTAGTTAAATAAGTTGTTGTAAGTAAAGAAGTTGACAAGCCAAC
>DASPKR010000717.1:0-2889 GCA_035627975.1 Pyrinomonadaceae bacterium
TACGGCCGCGAGATGGGCCGCCACGCCCTCGACCTCTACACGCAGATCAAGAGCGTCTGGGTTGACCTGTCGGGCAAGCCCATCGGCTGGTTCGGCAACTAAGCGCCGGCCGCGGAAGACGGCGGCACGGGCGCGGCGACACGTCGGTTGACGTTGTCGCCGCGCCCACTTTCTTTAGCGCCAAACATGAGGCGATCAATTCGTTCGAGCGTGTCGGCGTGCCTCGCCCTCCTGGCCCTCCTGCCGCTCGCGGTGGCTCAGACGCCTGGCGCAGCCGAGGGCGCGCGGGTCTTCGTCCGCGTCAACCAGGTCGGCTATCTCACTTCGGGCGCGAAGGTGGCCGTCGCCTTCGCGCGCGAGCCTCTGCCGGAGGGCTTCACCGTCGTTGACGCGGCGACGGGCAAGACCGTCTTCGAGGGAGCCGCGAGACAGGTTCATGGCTCGTGGGGCGAATTCGCTCACCACGCCGAGCTGGACTTCTCCCCGCTGAAGAGGCCGGGCCGTTTTTTCGTGCGCGTCGGCCCGGCGCAGTCTCAGCCGTTCGCCGTCGGCCCCGGCGCTTACTCCGGCCTGCCGGATCAGCTGCTCGAATTCATGCGCCAGCAGCGGTGCGGCTACAACCCCTGGCTCGACGCCGTCTGCCACCCCTTTGACGGGCGCACGGCCTACGGCCCTCTGCCCGCAGGCACGTACCTAGACGCGACGGGCGGCTGGCACGACGCGGGCGACCAACTGAAGTACCTGCTCACTTCGAGTAACGCGACGGCGCAGATGCTCCTCGCCTACGTGCTCGGGGAGGAGGAGGGCCGCCGCGCAGGGAAGCCCGGCCGCGCGTTCTTCCGCGACGACTTCAACGAACTGGGGCAGCCCGGCGCGAACGGCACGGCGGACATACTCGACGAGGCGCGCTGGGGCCTGGACTGGATGCTCAGGCTCCACCCCGGCCCCTCGCAGCTTTACCACCAGGTCGCGGACGACCGCGACCACGCCGGCTGGCGGCTCCCGCAGAAGGATACGGTTGATTACGGCTGGGGGCCGGGCCTCTATCGCGTCGTCTATTTCGCCGACGGCAGGCCGCAGGGGCTACGGCAGTATAAGAGCGCGTCGGACGGAGTCGCCAACCTCGCGGGCCGCTACGCCGCCGCGATGGCGCTCGGCTACCAGGTTTGGAAGGGCGACCCGCGGCAACGCGCCTACGCCGAGAGGCTCCTGCGCGCGGGGCGGGAGGCTTACGAGCTGGGCCGCGCCGACGAGGGCGTGCAGCAGGGCAACTCCTACGGCGCGCCGTACCGCTACGAGGAGACGACCTGGGCCGACGACATGGAGTGGGGCGCCGCCGAGCTTCTGCGCGCCACGGGCGAGCGGCGCTACCTCGAAGACGCGAAGCGCTACGCGCTACGCGCGGCGTCAGAGTCCTGGATGGGGAGGGAGCAGGCGGGGCATTACCAGTTCTACCCCTTCATTAACGTCGGCCACTTCCGCCTCCACGGCCTCGTTGACAAGAACTTCCAGCGGGCCCTGGCCGGCTACTACCGGGAAGGCATCGAAGCTTGCGCGCGCGCGGGGCGCGGCAACCCTTACGAAGTCGGCGTGCCTTTCATCTGGTGCTCGAACAACCTGACGGTCGCGCTCGCCACGCAATGCCTGCTCTACGAGCGCATGACCGGCGACGGGCGCTTCGGCGGCTTCGCGTCGAAGCAGCGCGACTGGCTCCTGGGCAGAAACCCCTGGGGCTTCTCGATGTTCACAGAGATACCCGAGGGCGGCGCCTACCCGAAGGACGTTCACCTGTTCGCCAATACGCTGCTGAAGAAGGGCGTGCGGGGCGGGCTGGTGGACGGGCCGGTTTACGCGAGAATCTTTCGGAGCCTGAAGGGCGTTTCCGTCACCGAGCCCGACCCGCTCGCCCCCTTTCAGGACGAGCGGGCCGTCTATCACGACGACGTTAAGGACTACTCCACCAACGAGCCTACGATGGACGGCACCGCCTCTGCCATCCTCCTCTGGGCCCTACTCGCCGGGGAGACCGCTCGTTAACCGGCCGGCTTCGGGAGCAGCGGCTCGCAGGCGAGGGTCTGCGGGCCGGCTTCGGTGCAGACGGCGTAGCGGGCGCCCTGGTACATGGTGACTCCGGCGTGCTCGCCGCGGGCGTTGACCGCGTAGAAGTTGATGCCGAAAGCGGGGTTGCCCTCCTTGTTGAGCAACCGCTTCTCGACGGTGTTCGCGCGGATGCGGCGCAGGGCTTCCATCCCGGCGTCTTTGGGCGAGCGCCCCCGCCGCATCTCCTCGACGATGAGGAACGAGCAGAGGTTGAAGAGGTTAGCCTCGCCGCGGCCCGTCGAGCCCGCCGCGCCCACAGAGCCGTCAACGTATAGGCCGGCTCCGAGTATGGGCGAGTCGCCGACTCGGCCCGGTATCTTCCAGGAGAGCCCGCTGGTCGTCGTCACGCCCGCTATCTCGCCGCGGGCGTTGACGGCGTTGCAGTTGATCGTCCCGTAGTAGTGCTCGGCCCTCACCAACCCTTCGGCCACCATCCTGAGCCCCTCGCGTCGCCAGACTTCGGCGCGCGTCTTCGGGTCGAGGTAGTGCGAAGGGTCCGTGCGGCGTTTCCATTCGAGCCAGAGGCGGCGCGAGTTCTCGGTGTTCAGGTCGTCCTCGATTTTAAACCCGAGCTGCCGCGCGAACTTCTGCGCGTCGCGGCCGACGATGAGGTGGTGGTCTGTCATCTCGAGCACGGCCTTCGCCACTAGCGAGGGCGTGCGGACGCCTTCGAGGGCGGCGACGGCGCCGGCGCGCTTCGTCGGGCCGTGCATGCACGAGGCGTCGAGCTGCACGACCCCCTCGGCGTTAGGCAGCCCGCCGTAGCCCACGCTGTCGTCGGCCGGGTCG
>DASPKR010000718.1:0-9394 GCA_035627975.1 Pyrinomonadaceae bacterium
ACGTCCGAGGGCGACGCGACGGCCTTTATCTCGTAGCCCTCGGGCTTCAAGAGCAGCCGCAGCGCCTCTACCACGGCTGGCTGGTCGTCGGCGATGAGAACTCTCGGCATAAGTGATCAGCCAAATCAGTGGTAACGCTTATCGCTACTCATACCGCAGCGCTTCCATGGGGTCAACGCGCGCGGCGCGCCGGGCCGGTAGGTAGCACGCGAGGAAGGAGACGAGCGCGAGCAGGAGCGAGATGGCGGCGAAGGTCACGGCGTCCGTGGCCGACACCCCGTAGAGTATGCCGGCCAGCACGCGCGTCACGGCGAACGAGGCGGCGAGCCCCGCCGCGACCCCTACGGCCGTGAGCGCCATCCCGTGGCCCGCGACGAGGCGCAGAACGTCCGAGCCTTGCGCGCCGAGAGCGATGCGGATGCCTATCTCGTGCGTGCGCTGCGAGACCGTGTAGGCCATCACGCTGTAGAGCCCCGACGCCGCGAGCACGAGCGCCAGAAGCCCCACGGCGAGCGAGAGCGACGCGGCGAGGCGCGTCCCCCACAGCGCCCACGTCATGTGCTCCTCGAACGTGCGCACGCCGTAAACGGGCAGGCGCGGGTCGAGCGCGCGAACCTCCTGCTGCACGGAGTTGATTAGAGTCTTCGGGTCGCCCGAAGAGCGCGCGAGCAGCATCATGCCGCCGGCGTCGAAGCCCTGCTCCAGGGGGATGTACATCATCGGGCGGGGCGACTCGGCCAGCGTGCGGTAGCGCCCGGTCTTGACGACGCCCACGACCTCGCGCTGCCTCGTCCCCTCGGCGCCGCCCACGCGCAGGCGCTTTCCGACCACGTCGCGCTCGCCCGGCCAGAGGCGCTCGGCGAGCGCCTGGTTGATGATGACGACGCGGCGGCCGCTCTCGCGGTCTTCGGCGCTGAAGTCTCGGCCCGCGACGAACGGCGTGCGGAGCGTGTCGAAGTAGCCGGAGCTTACGACGTTGTAGAGCGTGCTTATCCCTCGCCCCGGCTCGGGGACGGGCTGCCCCTCGGCGATGACGGGGCCGGTCGAGCTAGAGCTGTCGCCGAGCGGGAGGTAGCGCGCCACGCTCACTGACTCGACGCCGGGCAGGGCGCCGACGCGCTCGGCGAGCTGGCGGAAGAAAATCTTGCCGCGCTCGCCGTCGTAGCCGAGCAGGCTCGGGTTGACGGAGAGGCCGAGGCCGCGGTCGGTCTGGAAGCCCGGGTCAATGGAGCGCGCGCGCCAGAAGCTCTTGACGAGCAGGCCGCCGCAGACGAGCACGACGAGCGAGAGCGCGACCTGCACGACGACGAGCCCGTTGCGGAGCGTGAGCCTGCGCCGCCCGGCCTTGAGGCCCGCCGGCTCGTTCTTGAGCACGGGCACGATGTCCGGCCTCGAAGACTGCAAGGCGGGCGCGAGCCCGAACACGATGCCTGTCAGAAGCGACACCGCCAGCGTGAAGAGGAGGGCGCGCGTGTCCGGCGTGAAGTCGAGCGCGACGGTGTAAGGCAAGACGGGTATCGAAGCCCTCAGCAGGTCGGCCGCCCAGAAGGCGAGCAGCAGGCCGACCACGCCCGCGAGCGCGGATAGTAGCACGCTCTCCGTCAAAAGCTGCCGCACGACGCGGCCGCGGCTGGCGCCCAAAGCGAGCCTTATGCCTATCTCCCTCCGGCGCGACGCGGCGCGCGCGAGCAGGAGGTTAGCGACGTTGGCGCACGCAATCAGCAGTATTAGCCCGACGGCGCCGAGCGCGACGGCCGAGCCGAGCTTGACTACGCCGGCCATCTCCTCGTAGCGCCCCTCTATCTCGGGCTTGACGACGACGCGCACGCCCTCGGCGCGCTCGGCCGGGTAAGTCTCCGCGAGGTAAGAGGCGACCGAGGTGAGCGCCGCCTCGGCCTGCTCGCGGGTGACTCCCTCCTTGAGGCGGCCGATGATTTCGAGCCGGTGGTCGCCTCGCTCCTCTATCCAGCGCCCCTCGCGCGTCACCTGCTCCTGCATCATGATGGGCGCCCAGAAGTCCATCGCCAGCCCGAACTTCGTCCCCGTGAAGCCTTTGGGCGCGACGCCGACGACCGTGAACGGCTGGCCGTTGAAGGTGACGGCGCGGTTTACGACCGACGGGTCGGACGCGAAGCGGTTGCGCCAGAGGTTGTGGCTTATGACGACGACGGCGCGCGCGCCCGGCGCCTTGTCCTCGTCCGGCAGGAAGCCCCGGCCGAGCGCGGGCCGAACCTTGAGCACGTCGAAGTAGTTGCCGCTGACAAGCTCGCCCCACACTAGGTCGTTGCGCTCGGTCGTGCTCAGGGCCGCCTGCTCAAGGCGGTGAATCAGGAGGCCCTCGAAAGCCTCGCCGCCCCGGTCGCGGTAGTCAACGTAGTCGGGGTAGGAGAAGCTGTCCACCAAATCGCCGTGCGGCCCGCCGGCCCCGCCCCCGCCCGCCTCGAAGACGCGCACGAGCGAGCCGGGGTCTCCCACGGCGGGGAGCGGCCGCAGTATGAATGCGCTCACCGAGCTGAAGATGGCGGTGTTTGCGCCGATGCCTAAGGCGAGCGTGAAGACCGCCACGGCCGTGAAGCCCGGCGACTTCCACAGCACGCGCATCCCGTAGCGCAAATCCTTCCACAAGTCGCCCATCACTAAACCTCTCATTCGTATCGGAGCGCAGTCATCGGGTCAACCTTCGTCGCGCGCCGCGCCGGGAAGTACGTGGCGAGCAGCGCGACGGCGACGAGCACGGCCGAGACCAAAGCATATACGGACGGGTCTTTAGTCGAGACGCCGAACAGGAGGCTCGCGAGCAGGCGCGACAGCGCGAAGGCCCCCGCGAGCCCCAGCGCCACACCCGCGAGCGCGAGCAGCGTCCCCTGCCCCAGCACGAGACGCAGCACGTCGCCCGTCTGCGCGCCGAGCGCCATCCTCACGCCTATCTCGCGCGTGCGCTGCGTGACGCCGTAGGAGATGACGCCGTAAATCCCTACGGCCGCCAGCAGCAGCGCGACCGAGGCGAAGACGCCGAGCAGCGTCATGTTGAATCGCTGCCTGCCGACCGACGCCGCGGAGACTTCCGTCATCGTCAGAACCTTCGTCACGGGAATCTGCGGGTCAACCGACCAGACCTTCGACTTGACGGCGCGCGCCAGCGTCGCAGGCGCCTCGTCGCTTCGGACGACGAGGTGCATCCAGCGCTTCCACGCCTGGCGCGACTGCGCGTAGGGCGTGTAGAGGGCCGGCTCCTCGGGCTGGTCGAGGCCGAAGTGCTTCACGTCGCCGACGACGCCGACGATTGTGATCCACTCGGCCGGCTCCATCCTCGCCCAGCGGACGCGCGCGCCCAGAGGGCTCTCTCCGGGGAAGTACCGGCGGGCGAAGCTCTCGTTGACGACGCCGACGGCCGGGGCGTTCGCGTCGTCGCCCGCCGAGAGCTCGCGCCCCGCGCGCAAGGGGATGCGCATTACTTTCATGTACTCGCCGCCGACGCTGCGCGAGTAGAGGCTTGGCTCGTCGCCGGGCGCGACGGGCGGGCGCCCGTCAATGACGAAGTCGTGGTGGAGGGCGTCGTCCGTCAGGGGCAGCTCGCTCACCATCGCGGCCTCGGCGCCGGGCAGAGAGTTCAGGGCTTCGAGGGCGCGGCGGCGGAACTCTGTCTGCGCCGGAATCTCCTTGTAGCGCGCCTCGGGCAGCTCGACGCGCATCGTCAGCAGCCCCGCCGTGACGAAGCCCGGCTCGACCTGACGCAGCCGCCAGAAGGCTTTGATTAAGAGCCCCGCGCAGACCAGGAGCACGAGCGCCATCGCCAGCTCGACGACGACGAGCGTGCTGCGCAAACGCTGCCGCGCGAGCCCGCCGCCCGAGTCGCCCCTCCCGCCCTCCTTGAGCGCGTCGCTCAGGTTCGCGCGCGAGGCCCTCCATGCGGGCGCGAGCCCGAAGACGAGCCCCGTCAGCACCGAGACGCCGAGCGTGAAGAGCAGCACGCCCGCGTCAATCCGCACGTCGGCCGCGCGCGGCAGGCTCTCGGGCGCGAGCGCGAGCAGCGCGTCCACGCCCCACACGGCGAGCGCGAGGCCGCCCGCGCCGCCCGCGAGCGCGAGCAGCACGCTCTCCGTCAGCATCTGCCGCACGATGCGCAGGCGCCCCGCCCCGAGCGCCGTGCGCACGGCCATCTCCTGCGCGCGCGAGGCGGCGCGGGCGAGCAGCAGGTTCGCGAAGTTCGCGCACGCTATCAGCAGCACCAGCCCGACCGCGCCGAAGAGGACGAGCAGCGCGGGCCGCACGTCGCCCACCATCCGCTCTTGCAGGGACATTAGCGCGAAGCGCCGGTTCTTGTTCTCGTCCGGGTAGGCTTGGGCGAGGCGGCCCCCGATGGTGTCGAGCTCGGCCTGCGCCTCGGCCTGCTCGACGCCCGCCTTCAGCCGCCAGTAAGTCCGCAGGAAGTGGACGCCGCGGTGCTCGGCCGCGATGGGGTTGACGACCCGCAGAGAGGCCCAAACGTCCGGCGAGCCGTGCGGCGGGGCGAACGAGGGCGCCAGCACCCCTACGACCGAGTAGGTCTGCCCGCTCAGCGGTATCGTCATCCCCTCGATGTCGCGCCCGCCGAGCTGCCTCTGCCAGAAGCCGTAGCTCACCAGGGCGAGCCGCTCGCCGCCCGTCCGCTCTTCCTCCGGCCGTATCGCGCGCCCCACCACGGCGCGCGCGCCGAGGACTTCGAGCGCCTCGTGCGTGAAGAGGGCGGCCTCGACCTGCACGGGCTCGCCGCCGCCCGTGTAGTCGAGCTGCTGGAGGACTGCGCCGCCCGACGCCTCGTAGCTGCGGGCCTGCGCCCTTATGTCTTCGAGGTTTAAGAGCGAGATGTTCTGCCTCGCCGTCAGCAGGCGCTCCGGCGCGGGGTAAGGCAGCGGCTTGAGCAGCACGCCGTTGACGACGGAGAAGATGGCCGTGTTGGCGCCGATGCCGAGGGCGAGAGTCACGACCGCCACGAGGGTGAAGCCGGGCTGCTTTAGCAGCAGCCGCAGGCCGTGCCGCAGGTCTTGCAGTAGAGTCGTCATCGTCGTTTCACTCCTCCGACGGTCACTCGTATCGGAGCGCAGTCATCGGGTCAACGCGCGTGGCGCGTCGCGCGGGGACGACGCAGGCGACGAGCGCAACGGCCGCGAGCAGGAGGGCGAGGCCGCCGAACGTCAGCGGGTCTGTGGCGGAGACGCCGAACAGAAGGCTCTCCATCAGCCGCGTGAGCGCGTAGGCCGCGGCCAGCCCCGCGAGCACGCCGCCGAGCGCCAGGCCCATCCCCTTCCTCAGCACGAGCGCGAGTATGTCGCGCGGCCTCGCGCCCAGGGCGAGCCGAACGCCTATCTCCGGCACGTGCTGCGTGACGAAGTAGGCGAGCACGCCGTAGATGCCTATCGCCGCCAGAAGCACCGCGAGCCCCGCGAGCGCGGCTAGCAGCACCATCCCAGTCCCGCGCGAGCCCGTCTCGTCGCCGAGCACCTTGTCCATCGTGGCGACGGAGGAGAGCGGCTGATCCGGGTCAACGGCGTGAACCTCCCGGCGCACGGCCGGGACGAGCGAGAGCGGGTCGCCCGCCTCGGCGCGAACCACCAGGTCGCGAGGCGCGAAGAAGGGGTGCGTCGTTATCTGCTTGTAGGGGTAGTAGGCCTCGGCCTTGACGGGCGCGTCCAAACCCATCTGCCTCACGTCGGCGACGACGCCGACCACCGTTCGCCACGGGTCGTCCGCCGACTCGTCGGGGCCGAACTTGAGCCGGCGGCCGACGGCGCTCTGCCCCTGCCAGTACTGCCGGGCCATCGTCTCGTTCACGACGACGACGGGGAGGGCGCGCGCGTCGTCCGTCTCCTCGATGTAGCGCCCCTCGCGCAGGGGTATGCCCATCGTCTGGAGGTAGCCGGCGCTCACCTGCCTGTGGTTGGCGTTGGCAAAGACGCCGGGGGGCAGTTGCACGCCTTCGAGGAAGAGGCCGTTGGCGCCGCCCTTCCACTGCAAGGGGACGGACGTCGTGTAGCCGGCCGAGACTACGCCCGGCAGGGCGCGCACGCGCTCGAGCACGCGGTCGTAGAAGTTCGCGCGCTGCGCGGCGCCCGTGTACTTGCGCTGCGGGAGCACGGTGCGCACCGTGAGTAGCCGCTCGGGCTCGAAGAGCGCGTACTGGTATCGGAGGTTCGAGACCGTCTGCACGAGCAGCCCGGCGCCGACGAGAAGGACGAGCGCTAGTGCGACCTCCACGACAACGAGCGCCGAGCGCAGGCGCCCGCCCCCGCCGCCCGAAGCCGAGCGGCCGCCGCCCTGCTTGAGCGCCTCGTTCAGCTCGACGCGCGAAGACTGCAATGCAGGCGCGAGCCCGAACACTATCCCCGTCAGGAGCGAAACGCCGAGCGCGTAGCCGAGCACGGGCAGGTCAATCGTGAGGCTCGAAGAGAGCGTCATGCCGTCCGGTATCAGCTTCTTCAGAAACTCGAAGCCCCACGCCGCGAGCAGAAGCCCCGCCGCGCCGCCGAGCACCGAGAGCAGCACGCTCTCCGTCAAAAGCTGCCGCACGACGCGTGCGCGGCTCGCGCCGAGAGCCGTGCGCACGGCCATCTCCTTGCGCCTCGAAGCCGAGCGCGCTAGCAGGAGGTTGGCTACGTTGGCGCACGCAATCAAAAGCACCAGCGCGACCGCCGCCAGTAGAAGGATGAGCGGCCGGCGCGTGTTGCCCGTTATCTGCTCGCGCAGCGGGACGACCGCCGCCTTCAGGTTCTGCGCCTGCGCGGGGAACTCGCGCGCGATGCGCTCCGTTATGGCGGCAACGTCCGCATGTGCCTGTTCGGCCGAGACGCCCGGCTTCATGCGCGCGACGACAACGAGGTAGTGGCTGCCGCGCGCCGCCATCTCCTCGGGCGTGAAGGCCGCGGGCACCCAGAGCCCCGTGTAGCTCTCCATGAACTGGAAGCCTTTGGGCATGACTCCGACGACGGTGTGCTTCTCGCCGTCGAGCAGTATGTCGCGGCCGACGACGGAGCGCTCGCCGCCGTAGCGCCGCTGCCACAGGCCGTAGTTCAGGATGACGACCTTCGCTGCGCCGGGACGGTCGTCCTCCTCGTTGAAGGCGCGGCCGACGGCCGGGCGCACGCCGAGCACGCCGAAGAGGTTCGCCGTCACGCGGTAGGCCGAGACCTTCTCGGGCTCGCCGTCGCCCGTTATGTTGAAGCTGCGCGTGGCGAGCGCGGCCATGTCCTCGAAGGACTGGTTCTGCGCCTTCCAGTCGGCGTAGTTGGCCGGGGCCGGCGTGTCGCGCGGGAAGCCGAGCGCCGAGTTGTCCTCCCAGACCATCACCAGCCGCTCCGCTTCGGGGAACGGCAGCGGCCTTATCAGCACGGCGTTGACAACCGAGAAGATGGCGACGTTCGCGCCTATGCCTAAAGCGAGCGACGCGACCGCGACGGCCGTGAACCCCTTGCTCTTCGCCAGACGGCGGAGCGCGAACCGAACGTCATTCAGCAGAGTTCTCATAACCGCACCTCACTCACTCGTACCGGAGCGCGATGGTCGGCGCCACGCGCGTCGCGCGCCGCGCAGGGACGTAGCAGGCCGCAAGCGCGACCAGCAGCAGGAAGAGCGAGAGCGCCGCGTAGGTCAGAGGGTCTGTCGCCGACACCCCGTAGAGCAGGCTCGTCATCAGCCGCGTGACGGCGAAGGCGCCCACCAGGCCGGTCGCCAGCCCCGCGGCCGCGAGCCCGAGCCCCTGCCCCAGAATCATCCAGAGTATGTCGGCCGCGCGCGCGCCGAGCGCCAGCCTTATGCCTATCTCGTGCGTGCGCTGCGTCACCCCGTAGGAGATGACGCCGTAGATGCCTATGGCCGCCAGAAGCAGGGCGACCGAGGCGAAGACGGCGAGCAGCGTCGCGCTGAAGCGCGCGCGGCCCACGGAGTCGGCCAGCAGTTCGGTCATCGTCCGCACGTCGGCGACCGGCTGGTCCGGGTCAATGGACTGAATCTCGCGGCGCACGGCGGCGGCCGAGCCCGAGGGGTCGCCCTCCGTCCTCACGGCGACGTACATGAAGGGCATCGGCAGCTCCGAGTGCGGGAAATAGACGGTGGGCGAGGCCTCGCCCTCGAGGCTCGCGTGCTTGGCGTCGCCGACTATGCCGATTATCTCCGTGGCCCTCGGCTCGCCCGCGAATATGTTGACCTTGATGCTCTTGCCGAGCGGGTCTTCGTCGGGGAAGTATTTGCGCGCGAGCGACTCGTTGATGACGACGACGCGGCGGGCCTCCGCGGCCTCGCGCTCGTCGTAGAGGCGGCCGCGCAGTAGCGGGATGCCGAGCGTGCGGAAGAAGTTTACGTCCGTCGAGCGCACGTCGGTCCCCGGCTCCTGCCCCCGCGGCGGCTCGGGGCGGCCGACTATGCTGAAACGCGTAGCCGTGTTAGAGCCCGAGAAGGGCAGGAACGTGGCGGCGCCGGCCGACTCCACGCCCGGCAGCGCGGAGATGCGCTCGAGCGCCTGCCTGAAGAAGGCGACCCGCTGGTGCTCCTCCGGGTACTTCGGGTCGGGCAGCACGACGCGCATCGTCAAAAGTTTGTCGGGGTTGAAGCCGGGCTCGACCGCCTGGAGGCGCGCGAAGCTTCTGAGCATGAGGCCGGCGCCGACGAGCAGCATCATGGCGAGCGCGACCTCCGTGATGACGAAGGCGTTGCGCAGGCGGTTGCGGCGGCGGCCCGAGGTCCCGCCCCTGCCGCCCTCCTTGAGCGTCTCGTTCGAGCCCGAGCGCGTCGCCACGAGCGAGGGCGCCACGCCGAAGAAGAGCGAGGTCAGAAGCGTCACGCCCAGCGTGAAGCCGAGCACGGGCAGGTTGACTCGGACGCCGCCCGCGTCGAGCAGGTCGCGCGGGCTCAGGGCGGCCAGCGCCTCCACGCCCCAGACGGCGAGCAGCAAGCCCACCAGCCCGCCGACGAGCGCGAGCAGTAAGCTCTCCGTCAGAAGCTGCCTGAGCACGCGCGCGCGCCCCGCCCCGAGCGCCGTGCGGATGGCTATCTCCTTCTGCCTGGTCGCCGAGCGCGCGAGCAAAAGGTTGGCGACGTTGGCGCACGCGATTAAGAGCAGGAAGCCGACGGCGCCCAGGAGCACCCACAGCGCCGGCCCTATCTGGCCCGAGAACTGCTCGCGCAGCGACACGACGCTCACCCCCCAGTTCGTGTTGAAGTCCGGGTACTGCGCCTCGAACCGCGCGGCCAGGTGGTCGAGCTCCGTCTGCGCCTCCTCGCGCGTGACGCCGTCTTTGAGGCGCGCGACCGCGCTCATGTAGCGCCCGCGGCGGACGCGGTGCTGCTCCGTCCAGCCGAAGGTCGCCCACATGTCGGCGGGCCTGCCGGCGAAGGAGCTTTTGCGGACGAACCACTGGAAGCC
>DASPKR010000719.1:0-5196 GCA_035627975.1 Pyrinomonadaceae bacterium
GTCGTCATACGCTGTGCATCGTAACTTTCGCACACGCGCCAGGCAAGGCCGACACAGAGACGAAAAGCGCCCCGCGCGCCGGCCCAGCACTCGCTCTGATTCCCGGCCAGAAGTAGAAAAACTTTCTGGAATTCGTCTCCCGAAGGTTCAGGAAGGCGGGCTAAACGATAATTATTCAATGAGTTAAACCATGCAAAATAGTGGTTGACACTTGCAACGCCGCTAGTTTATATTTTCAGTGGCAGGAGTGATTCGCACGCTCAGCCGTAGCGGGTCAACTCTTTGAAAGGTCGGCGGGGTGGGGCGCGGCGAGCGCCCGCGGGCTCCCGGCCCGACCTCGATTCGTAACTCGAAAAAGGCACACTACGCGCGAGCGTAGGCCGCAAAGCCGACGGGAGTCAGCCGCTCGCTTATCGGGCTTCTGACTCGGCCGGGTTGCCGAAGGGAGACGATTTTGAGCCGCAGCGGGGCAACTCTGAAGCTCTCGCCCACGGCGGCGGCCGCGCCATCCCTCCTTCGGAAGTCTTCACCTAAGTCTCAAGCTCTGAACCCTCCCGCCTCGCTGCCCAGTCTTGAGCAGCGACCACGCGCACGACGAGCCCGCTCGGCCGCGCCCGAAGACACGATGCCATCTGCCCCCACAACCCACGCGCCGCGGCGGCGCACGACGCGTTCGAGAGCCCGCCGCGCGCGCGCCCGCCTCAGAGAACTTCACCGCCGCCGCAGGATTGAGCAACCCCGTCCGGAACAGGAATCCTATGTTTAGAAAAAACCTCGGTAAGAAGGGGCTGGTCGGCTTGGACATCGGTTCGAGCTCGGTCAAGGCCGTCGAGTTGCAGGGCAAGCCCGGCTCGCTCCAGCTCGTCAACCTCGGCTTCGAGAGCCTCCAGCCCGACACCGTAGTTGACGGGCAGATAATGGAGCTGAACGACGTTTCGCACGTCATCTCGGGCCTCTTCAGCAGCCGCCAGTTCAAGACAGAGCGCGTGGCGGCCGGCGTCTCCGGCAGCTCCGTCATCGTCAAGAACATCGTCGTCCCGCAGATGACGCGCGACGAGCTCGAAGAGTCCATAGACTGGCACGCCGAAGAGCACATCCCGTTCGAGATTTCGGACGTGAACCTCGACTACCAGGTCGTCGGCTCCGGCCACGACTCCTTGCAAGTCCTCATGGCCGCCTGCAAGCGCGACTCGATCGCCAACCTCAAGCAGGCCATACAGCTCGCCGGCAAGCAGCCCGCCGTCATAGACGTTGACGCCTTCGCCCTTCAGAACTGCTACGAGATCAACTACCAGCCGCCCGAGGGGCTGGTGGTCGCGCTCCTGAACGTCGGCGCCTCGACGATGAACATCAACATCGTCAAGGGCGTTCGAAGCGTCTTCACGCGCGACGTGTCGGTGGGCGGCAACCAGTACACGGCCCTCTTGCAGAAAGAGCTGGGGCTCACATACGAGCAGGCCGAGGCCGTCAAGCGCGGCGCCGCGGCGCCCTCGCACGTCGAGGCGGCCGAGATTGACGGCATACTCGAGACAGTCTCGGAGATGCTCGGCCTCGAGATTTCCAAGACCTTCGATTTCTACCGCGCCACGGCCGACGAGGGCGACGAAGCCGTGCAGAAGATTCTGCTCTCCGGCGGCGGGTCGAAGCTAAAGGGGCTACCCGAGTACCTCTCGAACCGTTTCGAGATGCCGGTCGAGCGGCTCGACCCGTTCCGCCATGTCAAGGTGGATGCGCGCCGCTTCGACCCAGACTACATGCGCGAGGTCGTGCCGGAGATGGCCGTTGCCGTCGGGCTGGCCCTGAGAGGAGTGGATGCCTAAATGATTAAGGTCAACCTGCTGAACTCGGTCACCGACAAGGCCCGCGGCCCCGTCGCCGTCGAGCAGAAGGTCACGAGCCCGTCGGCGCGGGTGTGGATGCTCGGCGCCTCGGTCTTCGCGCTGATGGCGCTTGTGATGATCTTCGACTACGTGAGCGCCGGCACGGCGCGAGACGCGGCGCAGGCGGAGCTCGAGCGCCAGCAGCAGATAGCCGCGCAGATGGCCTCGATCAACAAGGAGCAGGCCGAGCTGGAGAAGAAGATCAAGGACATACAGTACCGCATAGACGCCATCAAGAAGCTGCGCGCGTCGCAGCAGGGCCCTGTGGCGCTGCTCTCCGAGATAAACGGCCGCATACCCGCGGAGCCCAACTTCAGGCTCGAATCAATCGAGCAGAAGGGCGGCGAGCTGACGATTGAGGGCCACTCGCCCAACGAGTACGCCGTCACGCAGTTCGGCCGCGGGCTCGAATTCTCGTCCGGCGTCTTCGCGAACGTCTCGATGGAGATGGAGCGAAAGCCTGTGGAGTTCAACCCGGCCGACTACGACCCGTCCGAAGGGCCGTTCGACCTCTCGGTCAAGCCCGAGACCGTGAAATTCAAGATAAAGTGCAGGTACACGCCCGCCTCGCCCGCGCCGGGCCAGCCTGCGCCGGGCGCGCCCGCGAACCAGGTAGCCAGCAAGTAAGCCACCGCGCGCCGACTTGAGCGCGCCGGAAGGGGATCGAACGATGAGCAGATTCGGTAACATACAGGAGAAGCCCTGGTACGTGCAGGTCGCGCTCTTCGGCGGCGTCGCGCTCCTCCTATACCTGGGGTTCTGGTACTTCGTCACCAGCGGCAAGCGGGCCGAGACGCGCGAGATCGAGGAGAAGGTCGCGCAGCTACAGCGCGACAACGCGCGCGCGCAGATAGCCTCGCAGCGCCTCACCGAGTTCAAGGCGAACTTCGAGCGCGTTCAGGCCGACTACGAAGACCTCAAAGCCTTGCTGCCCGAGCAGCGCGAGCTGACGCTCGTCTTGCAGAACCTACAGGACAGGGCTCGCGGCCGCCTGACGCTCAGGCGCTTCACGCCGAAGGAGGACGTGCAGCAGGACTTCTACTCCGGCAAGCAGGTCGAGGTCGCAGTCACCGGCACGTACAACAACGTCGGGCAGTTCTTCGCGCAGCTCGCCACCTACCAGCGCATCGTCTCGATAACCGACTTCAAGGTGTCGAAGCTGAAAGAGGCGAACGCCCCGCTCGACAAGAGGGAAGGCAAGACCGTTGACGCGCAGTTCCTGCTCACGGCCTACTACGTCTCGCCCGACAAGCTGAAGCCGGGCGCCGCGGCCCCCGCGCAGCCGGCACAGCAGCCAGCGGCACCCGCCCCGGCCGGCGCCCAGGCGCCCGCGCCGACGGCCGCCAAGTAGTCGCTCTCGAAGGAACGAAGGGATAGAAACATGAAGGACGGCAGGGAACAAACACCGAAAGCTTTCTACCGCGCGCTCGCCGCGTTCGCGCTCGCGCTCGGCTTCGCCCAGGCGGCCTCGGCGCAGGTCACGAGCACCTCCTACCGCGGCACGGCGCGCGACCCGTTCGTCAAGTACAGGCCGCCCGTCCCGCGCAAGGTCGAGAAGAAGGTGAACGGCCCCATACAGCCGCCGCCCATCCGCGCGCGCATAGAGAACTACAAGGCGCAGAAGCTGGCCGCGATGAACTTGCAGCAGCCCGCGCCGAAGCCGACGACGGCGCTTCTGCTGAGCGAAGTGCAGGTCACCGGGATATTCCGCACGCCGCGCGGCTACGCCGCGATGGTCGAGGCGACGCCGATAAAGCTCTCCTACGTTGTCTATCCCGGCGAGGCCTTCTACGACGGGATGCTCGTGGCGATAGAGGAGACGCGGCTCGTCTTCCGCAAGCAGACCCGCTGGACGGACGGCCGCGTCGAGGTGAGCGTTGACACGAAGAGCCTTCGCCAGCCCAACGCCTACGCCGACTCGCTTACAACGCAGCGCGGCATGGCCTCCGGCGTCGCGGCCGAGGCCGGCGCCAACTCGCCGGACGCGCTAGTAGCCACGTTCCGCGACGCACACTCCAGCCGCGACCTCGACGCCGTCACGAAGCTCTTCAACCTCGACGGGGCGGACGACGACACCAAGCGGGTCGTCAACGGCCTCGTCATGTACCTGTCCGGGATGAAGCTGGCGGACGTGCAGTTCGTCACCCCTTCCCGGAACGTCAGCCACGACTACACGATCCGCGGGGTCAAGTACAAGTTCGACACGCCGAGCGTCGGCGACTTCGTCATCACTGTCGAGGCCGAGAACCAGGCGAAAATCCCGCTGGTCTTACCCGTGGGCCTCAAGGACGGCAAATACTTCCTGAGCACCGGCAGGCCGGAACAGAAGTGACCGCCGCCCCTCCACCCCTCGCCCCTCCTCGCCACCGTCCGCTCGCGCCTGCCTTTAGTCGCCGCCGGGCCGCCCGGCCTGACGGCAACCTTTGAATGACAACATTACCGGGGCCGCACGCGTTGTGCGGCGCGCGCTTGAAGGGCGGCCCGCCGCGAAGGGGGCCGCGCGGACGAGCGGCGCGTGGCGGGCGGGTCCGGTGGTGTTATGAAGGACAAAAATATGGCTTACATCAGAACCAAGTTAAGGGCCGCGACGAGGGTTCCGCTCGTGCTCTCGCTCGTGTGCCTGCTCTGCACCGCGGCGCTAGGGGCCGCGCCCGGAGGGGCGGGCTACCCCGTGGCGCGCTCCGTGCGGGCAGTCACGTCCGGCGGCGTCACCCTCATCACCGTCTCCGGCACTGCGCCGATGCCGCACTCCGTGCGACGCCCCGAAGAGGGCCTGCTCGTCGTTGACCTCCCCGGCGTTGACGCCTCGCAGCTCGCCGAAACTTACGGCGTCGTGTCGCCGCTCGTCGCGGGCGTGAGCGTCCGGCGGGCGCTGAAGGGCAGCGAGCCCGTCGCGAGCCTGCACGTCCGCCTGCTCGCGCCCGTGCGCGAGCGAGCGAACCTCGTCGGCAACGACCTGATGCTGGAACTGACGCCCGCCGAGAAGGGCGCGGCGGCCTCGGCCTCCGGCGCTTCGGTCAGCGCGGAGGCGCAGGGGCAACCCACGCCCGCGCCGCAGAACGGGCAGCCGCAGCTCTCGCAGGGCCAGCAGTACGGCTCGCCCGGCTTCGTCGGCGAGCCGATAAACCTTAACGTCGTCAACGCCGACATACGCGACATACTCAACTACATCACCGAGCAGTACGGCGTGAACTTCGTCGTTGACGCCTCGGTCGAGCGCGTGCCCGTCACGATTAACGTGACGGAGGTGCCGTGGAACTTCGCCCTCAACTCGATACTCAAGGCCAACCGCCTCGGCATCGAGGTCAACGGCAAT
>DASPKR010000720.1:0-3341 GCA_035627975.1 Pyrinomonadaceae bacterium
CGGAAGTAGAGCGAGGCGGCGCGGGCGGCGACGGCCGCGACCGTGCGGAAGACGCCGCGGCCCGGCGGGTTGTGGCGCGAGCGCCAGAGCGCGGCTCCCTCGCGCGAGTCGAAGGCCGCGACCTCGTTCCTGCCGCCGACGACGGCCTGCCCCCCCTCGTTCAGAAGCAGGAAGGCTGCGCGCTCGACGCCGTGCGAGACCTTGCGGCGGCGCTTCCCCGTCGCCGCGTCAATGAAGATGAGATCGTCGCGGTCGGCAATCAGCACGGTCGAGGCGTCGGGCAGCGCCATGTTCGTGATGCCCTTATCGGCGCCCTTGTAGCGCCAGATGACTTTGCCGGTCGCG
Organism: Pyrinomonadaceae bacterium; assembly: GCA_035627975.1. Taxonomy (GTDB): domain Bacteria; phylum Acidobacteriota; class Blastocatellia; order Pyrinomonadales; family Pyrinomonadaceae; genus QHXN01. The sequence goes on from DASPKR010000720.1 coordinate 346, forward strand.
GCGTCAATGGCGCTGACGCCGTAAGGGCCGCGCTCGGACGTCTCGCCGTCGCGGAGGCGGGTGAACTGCCCGCCCGTCCTGACGAAGAGAACGCCGCCCGTGAGGATCATCTCGGGCGCTACGCCCAAGTCCTTAGCCTCCCAAATCTCCTCGCCGTCGTCGCGCGAGACGGCGCGCACGCGGCCCCGGCCCGAGACGTAAAGCGCGCGCTCGTCGGCGAGCGGGTCTGCCTCGGTGAGCGCGAGCCCCTCCTCGTTGACGCGGAACTTCTCGCGCCGGCGCTCCCTGCCCGTCACGGCGTCGAGCGAGGTCAGCCCCTCGTAGAAAAGGTAGAGCCGGCCGTCGAGGAAGACGGGCGGGCGGTAGTTGTCGAGCGTGTAGGCGACCTCTTCGTCCTCGGAGCCTGAGAAGGCCGGCATCATCTCGACCTCGCTCTCAAGCTCGCGCTTCCAAAGCTCCCGGCCCGTGCGCACGTCGAGCGTATGGACGACCGGCTTCTTCTTGAAGCCTTCGCGCGCGCGGCCCCGCGCGTCGCGCGCGAAGACGACCGCGAGCAGCCCCGAGCCGGGGTCGAAGGCCATCTGCATGACCCCGCCGCGCACCTTGTCGGCGCGCCAGAGCGCGTCGCCCGTGATGAGGTCAACGGCTTCGAGGCGCGTCCTATCGTCGCGCTCGGGGCTTAAGAGCAGAACGTCCGTGCCGGGGACGGGGGCCACTTCCGTCTCGCCGAGCCGCGCGTTCTTGCGCCGCCAGAGCACGTCGCCCGTCTCGGCGTCGAGCGCGTAGAGCGACTTCTCCGTGCCTACGATGAGCACGCCCACTTCGGTCGCCTGGTAGAACTGAACCTTCCCGTCCAGCTTTGACGACCAGCGCTCGGCGGAGCGCGCCTCCGCGCAGAGCGCCGCGAGCGCGCAGAAAAAGAGCAGGAGCTTCAAAGTGTTTCGCATGATTCAGGCGGGGAGAGTTTTTTCAAAGTCTTACGGCAAGTATAACCCACGGGCTGCGTAAAAACTCGCGCAGCCGTGCCGTTCTGGCACCTCAGTTGCCAACCTCAAGTGAAGAGATGCGGAAACTGTTTGATTTTGCTGCACGAGGCGAGGGGGGGACTGTCTATGCGTAAGTTTTTGTTGTCAACGTTCTGCGCGATGGCGCTGCTAGCCGGCGACGCGCAGGCCCAGGAGCAGGCCGTAAAAGATACGGCGCAGGACGCGGCCGAGAAGACGAAGGACGCGGGTAAGGCTGTCGGCGACAAGGCCGAGGACGTTAAAGACAAGACCGCGAAGGGGGCTAAAAAGGCCGGCAAGACCGCCAAAAAGGCCGGCAGCGAAGCCGCCGACAAGACCGAGGACGCGGCAGGCAAGGCCAAAGAGGCCGGGTCTGAGGCCGCCGACAAGGCCGAAGACGCAGGCGACGCTACCGTGAAGGGTACGAAGAAGGTCGGCAAGCACGCGAAGGCCGCGGGCGCAGAAGCGGCCGATAAGGCCGAGGACGTGGGCGGCGCGACAGCCGAGGGCGCGAAGGTCGCGGGCAGCGAAGCCGCCGACAAGGCAGAGGACGCGGCTGACATGACTAAGGGCGCGGGCGCCGAAGTCGCCGACAAGGCCGGGGACGCTGGCAGCGCCACCGCCAAAGGCGCGAAGAAGAGCGGCAACTGGTTCAAGAGGACGCTCAAGAAAATCTTCTAACCTCTGTGCACTCTCGGTGCTCTCTGTGGCTCTGTGGCGAGTGAAGCGTGACGAGCACCCACCACAGAAGTCACAGAGGCCACGGAGCAAGCACAGGGGTGTTGACATGATTTCGACGGAGGGAGTTAAGAAATGAGAATGAAGCTGACGGCAGCGTCGGTCGTGCTGGCGCTGGCCGCGCTCGCGGCCGGTTGCGGCGGCGACGGCGGCGCGGGCAACGCCAACAACGCGAACGGGAACGCTAACGCGAACCGCTCCACCTCGTCCACGACTGGCGACGGCGTGAGAACTGCGCCCGACGGCTCGGAGGTTCGGACGGAGACGGCGGGCGGCGTCACGACCGAGACGCGAACCTTTAGCGACCCGAACAGCCGCGTCGAGCGCGTCGTAGTTACCACGCGCGACGGCAAGCGCACGGCCCGCGTCTATTACCGCAACAAGACCGTGCGCGAGCTGCCCGACGGCCAGATCGAGCGCGCGCTGGATGAGACGGCCGACACGCTCGCCACGCTCGGCGAGCGCGGCGTTGACGTGACGAAGGAGATCGGCTCCGAGGTGGGCGACAAGGCCGAGGACGTTGCCGGTGCCGCGGGTGATGCCGCGCGCGAAGTCGGCGACAAGGCCGAAGACGTAGGCGACGCCGCCGCGAAGGGCGCGAAGACGGCCGGAAGCGAGGCCGCCGACAAGGCCGAGGACGCGGGCGACGCTGCTACCTCCGGCGCGAAGAAGGCCGGGAAGGCCACCGCGAAAGGCGCCAAGAAGGTCGGCGGCGCAATCAAAGACGCCGTCACGCCCTGACGGCGGCCGACAACCTGAACGACCGGGGCAGCCCCTACGGCGCGGGGCTGCCTTTTCTTTCGGCCGCACAGGCTCGCCGCCCCGCGCCGCGCCGGTGATATAATCTGCGGCCTACGGTGCCGCCCGCGGTGCTGATGCTTGGTTAACTCGGAGGGAGGAGCGACGTGGCTGAAGCGACTACGAGCTGGACGGTCATCTGCCCCTGCTGCGAGGCTACAATCGTAGTGGACGCGCAGACGGGGGCGATCATCTCGCACCAGGAGAAGGCGAAACCGCTCGCCTCGTTCGAAGAGATGGCGAAAGAGATGGAGCGGCAGAAGCAGGTGCGCGAGCAGGTCTTTTCCCAGGAGCTTGGCTCGATGAAAGATCGCGAGCGGCTACTAGAAGAGAAGTTCCGCGAGGCGATGAAGCGCGCTGAGAAGGACAAGGATAAGCCCTACAAGAACCCGCTCGACCTTGACTGAACTGGCCGCGCCCGGCGGCGGAAAGGGGCCGGCGACATGCAGAGACACG
>DASPKR010000721.1:0-3692 GCA_035627975.1 Pyrinomonadaceae bacterium
CATACTCTCCGGCGCCGTCATGGACCCGAAGGCGCTACGGGAGCTCATCCCCGACTTCATAGAGCAGGGCGCGCCCGTCGAGGCACCCGTGAATGAGGACTACTTCCTCTACCTGACGAAGACGCGCGCCATCAAGTCGCCAGTCACGCCGCCGCCGCTTAAGAACCACGGCTACTACATCGTCTCTCTCAACAAGCTGACGGCGTGGCTCGGCGAGAAGTGCGAGGAGGCGGGCGTCAACATCTTCCCCGAGTTCCCCGGCGCAGAGGTGCTCTACGACGAGCGAGACCGCGTCGTCGGCGTGCGCACCGGCGACAAAGGCGTTGACCGCGAGGGGCGCCGCCGCGCCAACTTCGAGCCGGGCGTTGACATACTCGCGAAGGTGACGGTGCTCGGCGAGGGGCCGCGCGGGTCTCTGACGAAGCAACTCACTCAGCGCCTGAACCTCGCCGACGGGCGCGAGCCGCAGGTCTATAGCATCGGCGTCAAGGAACTCTGGGAGCTGCCGGACGACCGCTACCCGGCCGGTCGCGTCACGCACACCCTCGGCTTCCCGTCGGACGCGAACACCTACGGCGGCGGCTGGATTTACGGGATGCAGAACCGCATCCTCAACATCGGCTACGTGACGGGGCTCGACTACCGCGACCCGCTGCTCGACCCACACGCCGAGTTCCAGCGCTTCAAGACGCACCCCCACATTGCGAAGCTTCTGGATGGCGGCAGGATGATCCGCTACGGCGCGAAGACCATCGCGGCCGGCGGCTTCTACGCCATACCGCAGTTCCACGGCGACGGCTTCCTGCTCGTCGGCGACTCGGCCGGCTTCCTCAATTCGCAGCGCCTCAAGGGCATACACACCGCCATCAAGAGCGGCATGCTCGCGGCGCAGGCCATATTCGAAGCCCTGCTCTCCGGGGACTACTCGAAGCAGCAACTCAAGCGCTACCGGCAGCTCGTGCGCGAGAGCTGGATAACGGACGAACTGAAGCGCGTCAGGAACTTCCACTCGGCCTTCAAGCACGGCCGCTGGGTGGGCCTTGCGAACGCCGGTTTACAGTTTTTGACCGGCGGGCGCTCGTGGGGGTTGTTCGACCGCGCGAGTTTGGAGCCGGGCCACGAGGCCATGAAGAAGCTCAAGGACTTCGGCTACCACGGCGACGACTTAGACCAGCGTTACGGTAAGCTCCGCTTCGATGGCAAGCTCACCTTCAACAAGGTTACGGACGTATATCACGCCGCCGTCTCCCACCACGAGGATCAGCCCGCGCACCTCCACGTCCTCGACACGAACATCTGCGCCACGCGCTGCGCCGAGGAGTACGGGAACCCCTGCCAGCGCTTCTGCCCCGCGGCCGTCTATGAAATGGTCGGGAACGGGGACGGGAAGCGCCGCCTTCAGATCAACTTCTCCAACTGCGTCCACTGCAAGACGTGCGACATAATGGACCCGTACCAGATAATCAACTGGGTGACGCCCGAGGGCGGCGGCGGCCCCGACTACAAGGGCATGTGACGGTTCGGCGATGAAGCTTTCACGCGAGTCTCAAGCTCTGGCCGAGGCGTTCTTCCGCGAGCACACCGGCGACCCGGAGTTGAGGCTGCCGCCCATTTCGATCCACGGCGGGGCGGCGGCGCGGCTGCTGATGTGGATGATAGGGATGAGCGCGATAACGTTCGGGCGGCGCGTCTTCGTCAGGCCGTCGCACCTCGCGCGCGACTCGGAGGGGCGCGCCGTCATGCCCGGCTGGCTCCTCATTCACGAGGCCGCGCACGTCCTTCAGTACGAGGAGAGAGGATACCTGCGCTTCTTCCGCGACTACCTGCGGAACTACTGGCGTGGATTGCGGGGTGCGGGCGGGTGGGGCGCTGCCTGCCGCATGGCGGCATACATGGCTATAGCTGAGGAGTGCGAGGCCCGCGAGGCCGAGCACGCCTACCGGACAAAGGCCGCGCGCTGACCGTGCGGGCGCCGGCCTCTCGCTACTCTTTCTCTATCAGATCGAAATTAACCTTGCCGCGCTGCACCTCTTCGAGGGCGATGCGCGTCGGTTTGTGGCGCTGTGCGTCCATCTCCACGCGCGGGCGCGCCCCCTTCTGGAGCTGCTTGCTGCGCTGGGCCGCCACGAGTATCAGACGGTACTTCGAGTCTATCTCGTGCGGCCGGGCCTTCGAGTCGTCCTGGTTGTCGGCATCTTCCGTTGCTGTCATCGCGTCCGCGGCCTTTGGCATGTCTCTCCCGTCCGGCTCATCAGATTCAGGCCGGCGCCCTCCTATGAGTTCCAGCGTGCTTGATTTATCACTCTTTTATAAACTTTCCGGCCGATTTATTCAACGCCGGGGCGGCGCCTCACTAGAAGGTCGCGAGCACTCGGCGCGCGAGCCCGCGCTGTCTCGACGCGCGCGCCCGCTCCGCGTAGATGATTGACGCGAGCTGCGCCGATGCGCGCTCGACCTCGTCGTTTAAGACGACGTAATCAAAGTTCCCGCACTGCTCGACCTCTCCGCGCGCGTTCCGAAGCCGCAGGGCCACCTCCTCCTCCCGCTCCGTCATCCTCGCCGTCAGTCGCGCGCGCAGGACTTCGAACGAAGGCGGCAGGATGAAGACGCTCACGACCGAGGGGCCGAGCGAGGAGCGCACAGAGGCTGCGCCCTGCACGTCTATCTCGAGCACGATGTCGCGTCCCTCGGCCAGCTCCTGTGCGACGACGCTGCGCGCCGTGCCGTACAGGTTGCCGTGGACTAGGGCCCATTCGAGGAAGCCGCCGCGCTCGCGCATCGCCTCGAACTCCGCGGGCGAGACGAAGTGGTAGTTGACTCCGTCGAGTTCGTCCGCCCGCGGCGCGCGCGTCGTCCACGAGACAGAGAGGCTCAGGCCCGGCACCGCCGCGAGCACGCGGCGTATGAGCGTCCCCTTGCCGCCGCCCGAGGCGGAGCTTATGACGAAGAGGATGCCGCGGTGCGAGCCGTCGGCGTCCGGCGGGAGACGCAACTCGGTAGTTATCGAGCCCCCTTCACTCAACGTTCTGCACCTGCTCGCGAAGCTTCTCCACCGCGGCCTTTATCGCGAGCGCGGCCTCCTTAATGGCCGTGTCCGTTGACTTCGAAAGCACAGTGTTCGCCTCGCGGTTGAACTCCTGAAGCAGGAAGTCGAGCCGCTTGCCCGTCTCGCCCTCCTCCGAGAGCGCCGCGCGGAACTGCGCGACGTGGCTGCGTAGGCGCGCTATCTCCTCGGTTATGTCGCTGCGGTCTGCGAGGTACGCGACCTCCTGCGCGAGCCGGCCCTGGTCTAGCTCGACGATCTCGAGGCCGTCGCGGGCCAGCAGTTCGCTTATGCGCTTATAGACGCGCGCGCGGTAGGCGTCCACCTGCTCGCCGGCTAGCGACTCGACGACGGGCAGGTGGCGCTCAATATCGTCGAGCCGCGCGCCCATCTCGGCGGCGAGCGCCGCGCCCTCGCGCATGCGCATCGCTTCCAACTCGCCGAGCGCCTCGTCTAGAGCGCGCTCCACGCCGCGGATCATCTCCTCGGTTATGCCCTCGCGCGCCGCCTGCATCGCGCCGGGCAGGCGCGCCAGCACGTTTATGTCGGGCTCGCCCGTCAGGTTGAACTCCTGCTGCATCGAGCGCATGGCCTGTATGAAGCCGGCGATGAGCGGGCGGTTCAACTCGTAGGCGACCTCGCCCGTGCG
>DASPKR010000722.1:0-4732 GCA_035627975.1 Pyrinomonadaceae bacterium
GGAAAGCTCCGTTATGCGGGCGCGCTGGTCGCGGTCTTCTACCGCGCGCCGCACCGTCCGCTTGAGGTCTTCGACGACGCAGGGCTTCACGAGGTAGTCGTATGCGCCCTGGCGCAGCGCGTCTATGGATGACTCGATGGAGGCGTAGCCCGTTAGGACGACCGCCGCGACTTCCGGGTGGCGCGAGCGCAGCTCGTGCAGCAGCGCGATGCCGTCCATGTCGTCCATGCGCAGGTCAGTGAGCACGAGGTCGTAGTGACCGGCGTCGGCCTTGGCGAGCGCCTCGCGCCCGCTCGAGGCCGTGCCGACCTCGTAGCCGTCCTGCTCGAGGATGGCGGCGGTCGTCACGCGCACGCTCTCCTCGTCGTCAACGACGAGCACGCGTCGCGGCGCGGCGGCCCGCCCCGAGTGGGCCGCGCCCCCGTTCCCTCCTTCACTTCCGTGTGACGCCATCGGCCTCCGAGAGCGTGGGGGAGTCAACGGGGAGGACGATGTTGAAGGTGGTGCCGCGCCCCTCGGCGCTGGTGACTTCGATGCGCCCGCCGTGGTGGCGCACGATGTCCTGCGTGACCCAAAGGCCGAGCCCCGTCCCCTTCGCGCGCGTTGAGAAGAAGGGCTCGAATATGCGAGAAAGCTCGGCCTCGGCTATCCCGCGGCCCGTGTCGGATATCTCGACCGAGACTGTGGGCTGCAGGGCGTGCTCGTAGCGCGAGGTGCGTATGCTGATGCGGCCGGCCCCGTCCATTGACTGCTGCGCGTTCAGGAGGAGGTTGAGGAAGACCTGGCGGAGCTGGTCGGCGCGCGCGCGAACCTTCGGGAGCGTGGCGTCCAGCTCGCGCACGACCTCGACGCGCGCCTGCCTCATCTTCTTCTCGATGAGGATGAGCGTCTCTTCGAGTAATTGGTTTACGTCCGTCCACTCGGCCTCGCCCGAGCGGCGCGCGAACCCGAGCATCTGCCGGATGTTGTGCGAGACGCGCTCGGTCTCCTTGCGCGCCACGTCGAGGAAGCGCGAGTTCTGCTCAAGGCTCTTGCCCGAGGAGAGCAGGTAGAGCGAGTTCTTGATGGCTTCGAGAGGGTTGTTGACCTCGTGCGCGATGGAGGCGGCGAGGCGCCCCACGGCCGCGAGCTTCTCCGACTCGAAGAGCTGCTGCTCGACGCGCCGCCTTTCCAGCTCGCGTATCTCGGAGAGGTCGTGGAGCACGGAGACGACGGCCGTCACCTGCCCCTTCGCGTCCGTCACCTCGGCCGAGGTTATCTCCATCGGCAGGCGCCTGCCGGCCTCGGGGTCAATCAGCTCGATCTCGGCCTGCCGGCCCGTCTCCGCGCCCGAGGCGAGCGCGGAGATGAAGGAGGTGAGCTTGACGGAGTTGGCGCTCACGGCGCGGCGCGCGCCCACGGCCATGCCGTCGTGCTCCTGGAAGAGGCGCTCGGCGAGCTGGTTGAGGAGTATGAACTTCCCCGAAGAGTCGCAGACGGCGATGGGCTGGCCGACGTGCTCTAGTATCAGGTCGAGGCGGTCGCGCTCGCGCCGGGCCTCGTGCTCCGCCTCCTGAAGCTTCCCGAAGTTGCGCACCAGATCTTCATTCGCGCGGCGCAGGTCGGTCACGTCGCGGAAGATGGATACCATGCCGATGCGCTCGCCGCGGGCGTTTAGGGCCGGGGTCGAGATGACCTCGAAGTGGATGTCCGAGCCTTCGAGCGGGTCAACTAGGGTGAGGTCGCGCCCGACTATCTCGGCCGAGGCGACGGCCGCGCTCGAAAGGTAGGCGGAGAAGAGGAGGTCGTTCATCTCCAGGGCGCGGCGCTTGCCTTCGCTCGCCTCGCGCCGGTCGCTGAAAAGCTCTTCGGCCCTCCGGTTCTGTAGCAGAATCTCGTTATCCATGTTGGTGAGGACGATGGGGTCTGCCACCGACTTCATCACGGACTCGACCCACTGCCGCTCGCGCTGGAGCTTGGCGACGGCGGCGTGCAGTCGCTCGATCTGTATGGTGTTCGAGAGTATGACGCCGACGCGGTCGGCGAAGTGCGCGAGCAGAGTGTGGCGCCCTTCGCCCATCTCGTCGCGGCGCGCGCCGACGTAGAGGGCGCCCGTGCAGAGCGAGCGCGGCAGCCAGTAGCGGGATTCGTCGAAGGGGCGGCCCGTGTCAACCGCCGAGGGCGCGCCCGTGCCGGGGCCGCCGAAGAGAGGGAGCGCGAGCACGTCCGAGCGCGCGCCGAGGCGTTCGAGGAAGTCGCGCGTCGGGGCGTCCTGCGCGCCGCGCTCGACCCACGCGGGCCGCCCGTCGTGCACGGCCTTGACCTGCGGGGCGTTCGAGTCGAGGGGAAGCTCCAAGCCTTCTGCCCCCGCCCCGCCGTCCGCGCCTGCCGCGGCCCTCACGCGCAGCACGCCGCGCGCCCTGTCCACGAGCGCGACGGCGGCCGGCTCGTGGCCCAGGCCCGAGACGAGCGTGTCGAGCACGAGCGAGAGCTGCTCATCAAGCGTGTGCGCCGTCAGCAGTTGCGTCGTCAGCTCGAAGAGCAGCTCGTAGGCGTCGGCCGGCAGCCGGCCCGCCGCGTGGCCGTCGCCGGGGGCCGCCTGCCGCGGCACGGTTTCCGTGAGACGATCCATAAAGCAGAAGGCGGAAAGTAGTAGGCGGAAAGCAGCAGGCAGTCAGAGCCGCCTGACTGCCTGCTGCTTTCCGCCCTCTCCCTTAACCCCTGTCCACCTCTACACTGACGCGGCGGCGCGTCTCGTCGCCGAGCGGCTCGGCCGCGCCCGGCGTGATGGCCGGGCGCGAGACGGCGGGCGTCAGGCCGACTGCCTCGGCGTACTTGAGGTAGGTGTCAATGGAGGCGACGACGACGCGCGCCTCGACGGTGATAAGGTCAATGCCGACGAGCGATATGCGCACCCAAGCGTCAATGACGATGCCCTTGTCCAGCACGCGGTCGAGCACGTCAATCAGGCTGGTCCCGCCGGGCGCTCTCTCAACAGCCATACTCTAAATATCCTCTCTGGGGAAATGTCCGGGGGCCGCGCGCGGCCCGTCCTCCTACCTCGGGGGGCGCTTGCCGGCGGCCTTTCGCGGGGGCGCGCTCTTCCGAGGCGAGCCCGCCTTCGAGCCCGAGCGCGCCGCCGCGGCGCCCGCGGGAGGCGCGCTGAGCTGCCTGACCTCGCGCTCGAGCGACGCCACGCGCTCGCGCAGCTCGGCGTTCTCGGCCTCGGCGGCCGCCGCGCGCGTCGTCAGGTTCGTGTCGTAGCGCCACCAGTTCAGGCCGATCTGCTCGGCCTTGTCAATCGAGCAGACGAGCAGCCGTATCTGAAGCGTCAGAAGCTCCACATTCGCCAGCGACACTTTGATGTCGCCCGCGATGACCAGCCCCTTGTCCAAAATCCGGTCGAGCACGTCAACCAGGCCCGGCGGGCGCGCGGTGATTAAGCTAGTTCGCTCGCTTGACATCGTTAAGCAATCGGCGGCCAGCGGTCAGCAGTCGGCAAAAAAAATCTTTCTCGGGCGGCCGTGATGAAACGGGCAACTATCGCAGGCGAAACCGGCTGACCGCCGATAGCCGGCCTCCGACCGCTCCTAAATCAGCCGCCCCACGGGGCCGAGGTCGAGGTTCAAGTCGTCGTCTTCGAGCCCGAACTGTCGCTTGAGCTCGCCCATCTTCTCTTCGAGCTTCATGAGCGCGAGCCCCAGCTCCTCTATTTGCTCCGGCGTGAGCCCGCCGCCCTCCATGCGCCGGACGGCCTGCTTCTCGAGCAGGCGGCGTATGAGCTCGATGAGCGTCAGCACGAGTTTCGCCAAGCCCTGCTCGACCGACTGCGCGTCAACGTTGATGCGCTCGGGCAGCGCGTCGGCGACGCGGCGCAGCTCGGCGGCGAACTCGGCCGCGTGCTCCGTCTCAATCACCGGCTCGGCCGGCGAACTCTTATCCGGGGGGGAAAGCTCCGCCACAAGATTACCCTCTAAACGCCCGAAGTGTCCATTACCGAACTTACGGCCCGCGGCGTTTACGCTTTCAGCTGCGCGGCGGGCCGAAGCTGTAAGGCGGCCAGGGGCCGCTCGTGAGCAAGCGCAGCTCCGGCCGCCTCTCGCCGGCCTCGCGCAGCCTCGCGCGGTACTCCGCTGCGCGCCCGCGCTCCACGAGGTGCGCGGCCCTGACGACTATCTGCCCGGCAGGGTTGACGCTCACCGACGACTCGCGCGCGAGGTCTGAGACGACTCCGGCGAGCCAGGCGGCGGCCCCCTCGGCCTCGCGCATGAGCGCCTCGCCGCCTTCAATCGCCCGCCGCTTGGCGAGCAGGTAGGCCGTGCCGCTCCCCGCGGCCGCCCCGGGCTCTTCCGCCAGGCCCGCGCGCGTCTCTGCCTCCGCCGCAGCGCGCAGAACCTTCGCGCCCATCTCGACGTGGCCGCTCACGCGCGCGAGCGCCTCACGAAGCCCCGCCTCGTTCGCCGCGACGTAGGCCGCGAGCCTCTCGGCCTCGGCGAGTGTGCCGAAGCGGAAGGGCAGGGGAGTCGTGACGGCGAGGGCGCGAGCGTTAACGCGGCTGTGCGCCAGCACGTTCTCGCGCGTTACGGCGACCCTCTCGCCCTCAAACTCGCTTACGAGCGCCGCCAAGCTCCCGAGCCTTAAGGCGCTGACTTCTGCGCCGCCGACGCCGCGCCCTCCGGCCGACGCCTCCGCGGCCGACTCCTCGCACAGGCAGTAGGCGTACAAGCTCAACGCCCGCCTCCCCCGCCGGCCT
>DASPKR010000723.1:0-2365 GCA_035627975.1 Pyrinomonadaceae bacterium
CGGCGCGGCCGCGCCCACGCGGCCCCCTTCGCGGCGGCCTGCTAGCGCCGACGGGTAGAAGCGCGCGGCCGCGGCGCCCACTGCGGCGGCCGCCAGTAAGCCCCACGCCGTTCGGGGGCTCGCACTGTGGATGGCGAGCCACCCGGCCAAGAGCGCGGCGGCGGTCGCGAGTGCTATGGCGGTTCTGAGGGTCATTGTGGACGGAGTAGCCAGGCCGCCGCTTACGTCTTTGGCCTACGCCGGCGGCCAAAAACCGGCCCGACGTTGGCGGGGCTCTCACGACGCCCGGCGTTACTCTTCCCCGCCCGCGCAGCCGAGGAAGCGGTAGCCGACGCCTATTACGGTCTCGATGCAGCCGCCGCAGTCGCCCAACTTCTGGCGGAGGCGGCGGATGTGCACGTCGAGCGTGCGCGTGTCGCCGTAATACTGCTGTCCCCACACCTCGTCGAGGAGATGGTTGCGGGTCGCGACCCTCCCGGGGCTGCGCGATAGTGCGGCCAGCAGCCCGAACTCTTTGCGCGTGAGCCTGACCGCGGCCCCGTCGCACAGGACGCGCATCTCATCAAAGTCTATTTGCAACCTGTCGTCTTTATAGTAGGCCGCGGCCGCCTCCTCCGAGCGACGCAGCACGGCGCGCACGCGCGCCATCAGCTCGCGCACCGAGAAGGGCTTGGTGACGTAATCGTCTGCGCCGAGGTCGAGCCCCGCCACGCGCTCCGACTCCGAGCCACGCGCCGTCAGGATGATGACAGGCGTCCGCCGGGTGGCCGCCTCGCGCCGCAGCCGCCGGCACAGTTCCGTCCCGGACATGCCGGGCAGCATAAGGTCGAGCAGGATGAGCGCCGGAGGGCCGCCCTCGTCGAGGGCCGCGGCCAGCCCCTCCTCCCCCGTCTCGGCCACCACGGCCTTGAAGCCTTCACGCTCCAGGTTGTAGCGAAGGCCCTCGGCGATGTCCGGCTCGTCCTCGATGATGAGCACTCGCCTGTTCATACGAAAGCACTGTTGCCGGGCGGCGCCTCTCTAGTGGCTGTGTTTGATGACGGCTGCCTCGGCCATGTAAACGGTCAGCTCGCAGATGTCAGTGACGTAGTCTGCGACGCGCTCCAGGTGCTTGGCGACGAAGAGCAGACGGGCGGCACGCCGCGCCGTCGGCGGGTCGGCCGCCATCAAGTCTATCAGGTCTTGGAAAGCGCGCTCGTACATACGGTCGATCTCGTCGTCCTGCTCGATGACCCGGCGCGCCCCCGCGGCGTCGGCCCGTGTGAACGCGTCGAGGGCGGAGCGCAGCATCGAGGATGCGACCTCGGCCATCTGTGTGAGGTTCGGATAGTACTTGAATTCCGGCTGGTCGTTGAGGTCGAGAGCGGCGCGCGCAATATTGCAGGCGTGGTCTGCCACCCTCTCAAGGATGGGCGTTATCTTGGCGACCGAGATGACGAAGCGCAGGTCGCGGGCGGCCGGCTGGCGGAGCGCCAGCACGTCAATGCAGAGTCGGTCGATCTCGACTTCGAGGTGGTCTATGCGGTCGTCACCGGCGAGCACCCCCCGCGCGGCCTCCGAGTCGCGCCCGGTGAGTGCATAGACGGCGCGCCCGAGCGCGGCCTCGGCCTCGCCGCCGAGCACGAGCAGCCGGTCGCGCAGCACGCCCAGTTCGTCGTCGAGTCTTCTGTGGTGATCCATCTTCGTCGCCTAGCCTCGTAAATCATCGCGCCGCGGCGGGGCGCGCGCCCGGCTTAGCCGAAACGGCCCGTAATATAGTCCTCGGTCAGCTTTTCGTCCGGGTTAGTGAACACCTTCTCGGTGTCGTTGACCTCGACGAGCTTGCCCAGCCAGAAGAAGGCCGTGCGGTCCGAGACGCGCGCCGCCTGCTGCATGTTGTGCGTGACGATGACGATGGTGTACCGGCGCTTCAACTCGACGATAAGCTCCTCGATCTTCTGCGTCGCGATGGGGTCGAGGGCGGAGGCCGGCTCGTCCATCAGCACGACCTCGGGCCTGACGGCCAGCGCGCGCGCGATGCAGAGCCGCTGCTGCTGCCCGCCCGAAAGACCGAGCGCCGAAGCCTTCAGCCTGTCCTTCACCTCCGACCAGAGCGCGGCGTCCCTGAGCGCCTGCTCGACGCGGTCGTGGAGCTCCGACCTGCCCGAAGTCATCTTGTTGATGCGCAGCCCGTAGGCGACGTTGTCGAAGATGGACTTCGGGAAGGGGTTCGACTTCTGGAAGACCATCCCGACCTTGCGCCGCAGCTCGACCACGTCCACGCCCGGCGCGTAAACGTCCTGCCCGTCAATCAGGACCTCGCCGCGGGCGCGGGCGCCGGGGATGGTGCCCAGGACATCGGGCAGGCCCACCTTGTCCAGCGCCG
>DASPKR010000724.1:0-12277 GCA_035627975.1 Pyrinomonadaceae bacterium
TCGGCGTCGGGCGGTCGGTCGCCCAAGGGTGGTAAGGGCTCGTGTGGTTGGCTATCTGATCCTGTATGACTTTGAGGCCCATCGAGTGCGCCTTGTCCACAAGCTCGCGCAGCTTCCTCATGTCGCCGTAGTGCTCTTCGATGCCGTAGAAGTCTATGGCGCCGTAGCCGTGGTAGGGCGTGGTCGGGCGCTTGGGGCCGCCCTCGACCTCCGGGTACATCTCCCTCTCGTCGAGGCGGTCGGTGTTGTCATAGACAGGGTTAATCCAGAGCGCTGTGACGCCCAAGTCTTTCAGGTAGGGCAGGCGTTCGATTAGCCCCTGGAAGTCGCCGCCGTGGTAGTAGCGCCCCTTTGTGCGGTCGTACAGGCCGGGCGACTTCGCCGGGTTGTTATTGTTCCGGTCGCCGTCGGCGAAGCGGTCGGGCATGATGAAGTAAATGACGTCGTCGGGAGTGAAGCCCTGGAAGCGCCCGCGCCGCTGGACGGGCTCGGAAACCTCGAAGTCGAAGTCGGCCGCGCCCGAGGCGTTGCGCAGGCGTATGGAGCGGCGGCCGGGGCGCGCGCCCGGCTCGATATGAACGTCGAGGAACAGGTACGTGCCGCGCTCGTTGACGCGCAGCAGGCCCGTCTTTAAGCCGACGCCGTCGCCGCGCGCGGCGGCCGTCGCGGGCGCGAAGCTTTCGGCCTCGACGCGCGCGCCCGAGAGGTTGCGCCCGCGTATGAGAAGGCGCACGGGGTTGACGGAATGATTCGCCCACCAGTTCGGCGGCTCGACCTTCTCGACGACGGGCGCGCCCTGCGCCGCGCAGACGACCGACGAGGCGAGCAGGAAGAAAAGGGTGAGGGCGGCGCGCGCGGGTTTGGTCTTGGTGTCTCTCATAAGCTCGGGTGTGCTGTTTCAGCCCCAGGTCTGTTTGAACTCGTAGCTGTCGGCCGTGTGCTCGGGCCTGTCGGTGAGCTGCGGGTGGCGGCCGTAAAGCTCCGACATGCGGCGCAGGCGCGATGTGATTTCGTCCGTGAGAGCGCCCGCAGCGTAGCGCCAGGCCCAGTTGCCGGAAGTGGTGGCGGGCGTGTTCATGCGCGCCTCGGAGCCTAAGCCCAGCACGTCTTGCAGCGGGACGAGCGCCGTGTCGGCCGACGACGAGAGCACTGCGCGTATGAAGTCCCAGTGAACCTCGGAGCCGTCGCTCCCGAGGTAGTCGAGGGCGAAGCGCTTCTCCTTCTCTATCTGCTCGGCGCTGCGCACGGACGAGGAGCCCTCGGCCTTGCTGTGGAACCAGCCGGCGGCCGTGTCGTTGTCGTGCGTCCCCGTGTAGGCGACGGTGTTGCGGACGTAGTTGTGCGGCAAGTCCTTGTTCGTCGTGTCGGTCGAGAAGCCGAACTGGAATATGCGCATGCCGGGGAAGCCGAACCCGTCGCGAAGCTCGATGACGTCGGGCGTGATGAAGCCTAAGTCTTCTGCGATGATGGGCAGCACGCCCAGCTCACGCTTTATGGCGCGGAACAGCTCCTCGCCCGGCGCGAAGACCCAGCGGCCGCGCTCGGCCGTCTCGTCGCCGCCGGGTATCTCCCAGTAGGCGGCGAAGCCCCGGAAGTGGTCTATGCGTATCACGTCAACGAGCCGCAGCATGGAGCGCGCCCGCTCGACCCACCAGCCGAACCCTTCGGCGCGCATGGCGTCCCAGTCGTAGATGGGGTTGCCCCAGAGCTGGCCCGTCTTGCTGAAGTAGTCGGGCGGGACGCCCGCGACGACCGACGGCCTCCCGTCACCCCCGAGCTTGAAGAGGTGCGGCTTTGCCCAAACGTCGGCCGAGTCGTGCGCGACGAAGATGGGTATGTCGCCTATTACGCTCACACCCTTTTCATGCGCGTAGTCGAGCACGGCCGACCACTGCCGGAAGAAGAGGAACTGCCCGAACTCGACGGCCTCAATCTCACCGGCGAGCCTGCGGCGGGCCTCTTCGAGCGCCGCCGGGTCGCGGCGCACGAGTTCCGGCTCCCACTCGGCCCAGGCGACTTCGCCGCGCTCGCTCTTGAGTGCTCGGTAGAGCGCGTAGTCCGGGAGCCAGGACGACTCCCGCTGCTTGAATTCATCGAACTCCCCGCGCAGGCGCGCGCCGGCCTCGCCCTTGAAACGCTCGAAGGCGCGGCGGAGCAACCCCGACTTAAAGGCGATTGCCTCCCGGTACTCGACTCGGCCCTCGGAGAAGGCGGGCGCGCCCGAGAGGTCTTCGCGCGAGAGCAGCCCGTCCTCGACGAGCCGGTCGGGGCTTACGAGCAGCGTGTTGCCGGCGAAGGCCGAGAAGCACTGGTAGGGCGAGTTGCCGTAGCCGGTCGGCCCGAGCGGGAGCACCTGCCATAGGTGCTGGCCCGCCGCCGCGAGGAAGTCAACGAACTTGTACGCCTCGCCGCCCAAATCGCCCACGCCGTAGCCGCCCGGTAACGACGTGGGGTGAAGCAGTATGCCGCTCGTTCTTGGGAAGCTCACTTAAACCTCCGGAGGCAGTTTGGCGAACCGGGACGAGTTTTGTGCCCGTCACCGATCTTGTAGCCTGTAGGCCGCGGCCGACCGCGCCGGCAGCGTCACTTTCATCGCCCCGCCGCCCGCCGCCGCGCCGTCTTTAGCGACGAGCAGCGGCACGAGACGCGCGCCGTCCGCGGCGTCGAGGTAAGCGACGGGGAAGGAAATCTCCTTCGGCGCGGCGGCGCGGTTGAAGGCGACGACGACCGTCTCAGAGCCGTCGCGGCGCGCGAAGGCGTAGGCGTCCGCGTCGAAGAAGAGGTCTGTGAGCGAGCCGCGCCGCAGGGCCGAGTGCTCGCGCCGGAGCCGCAGCCAGTCGCGCGCCCACTCGAACATCCTCTGCTCTTCGGCCGTGCGCCCCCCCTTCGTAAAAGCGTCGCGCGCGTCGCCGGGGAAGCCGCCCGGGAAGTCGCGCCGGTTGTCGGGGTCGTCGCCGCCCCGCATGGCTATCTCCTCGCCGTAGTAAATCTGGGGCGTGCCGCGCACCGAGACGGTGAAGGCGAAGTGCATCATCGCGCCTTCGAGCGTCGCGCCTTCCAGAGACATGAAGCGGCGCGTGTCGTGGTTGTTAGCCATCGTCACCAGCCGCGAGGCGTCCGGGTAGATGGCGTCCGCGCGCAGCGCGTCGCGGAGCGCCGACGCGGGCAGCTTCCCCGTGAAGACCTTGAGCGACACGTCCCATAGGGGGAAGTCGAAGACGGCGTCCATGCGCGTGTCTATGCCGTCCCACCCCTCTCGGCCGCCGATGTAGAAGGCCGTGTGCAAAGGCTCCACGTTCCACGCCTCGCCCACCATCCACATGCGCGGGTACTGGCGGTCGAGCGCGGCGTTCAAGTCCCGTATGAAGAAGCGCGGCAGGTACTGCACGGTGTCCTGGCGTATGCCGTCAATGCCGGTCATGCCGACCCACCAGAGCGAGTTCTGTATCTCGTAGCGCGCGACCTCCGATTCCTCCTGGTTCATGTCGGGCAAATCGTCCGAGAACCAGCCGTCGAGCGCCGTGCGGCGCGCGTGCTCCGGCGCGTGCGGCGAGTGGAGGAAGTCGCCGCGGAAGGAGTTGAGGAAGTGACGCTCGAGCGTGCCGTGGAACCAGTTGTCGAGCGGCGAGTCTTTCACCCACGGGTGCTGCGAGCCGACGTGGTTGGCTACCTGATCCTGTATGACCTTCATCCCCAGCGCGTGGGCCTTCTCGACCAGCTCGCGCAGCGTCCCTATCGTGCCGAAGCGGTCTTCGACGGCGTAGTAATCAACCGCGTGGTAGCCGTGGTAGTAGGTGTTCGGGCACCACGCCTTGTCGCAGCGGTTGACGCCGTTCCAGTTGTCGTGCCACGGCGTCGTCCAGACGGCCGTGACGCCGAGGTCTTTGAGGTAGGGCAGGCGCTCGATGATGCCGCGCAGGTCGCCGCCGTGCCAGCCGCGGGGGTTCGAGCGGTCGTTCGCCTCGGCGGGGCTGCCCGGCGGCGCGTCGTTCGAGCGGTCGCCGTTGGCGAAGCGGTCGGCATGATTAGGTAGATAACGTCGTCTGTCGTAACGCCCCGGAAGTTGCGCGCCGGGTCGAGCGGCTCGTTTATGCGGAACGGGACGGTGGCCCGGCCCGCGGCCGTCTCGACGGTGAGTGGGTAGTCGCCGGGCCGCGCCACGGGGCTTATGTGGACGTTGACGAAGAGGTACGTGCCTGCGGCGTTGACGCTCGCGCCCGAGGCTTCCGTCCCCGCCTTCGTCGCCGCGACGCGCGCGCCGTGGAGGTTGCTCCCTCTGATGAGCAGCCGGACGGGGTTGATTGTGTGGCCGGCCCACCAGGAGGGCGGCTCGACTTTCGTGACCGAGGGGGCGCGCCCTTGCGCGCTCGCTCCTGCGGCGAGCAGGCACAGCAGGAAGCCGGCCGCGAGAGACTTCTGCGGGACGGGTCTCGTCAATACTCTCATGCGATCTCCGGGGTACGGGCAGGGATTATCCGCAGAGGCACAGAGAGCACGGGGAGGAATCTGTAATTTCAAATCCTCCGCGTCTTTGTGTCTCCGTGGTCAATGCCAACTCGGCGCCACAGTCAAGACGGACAGGTATTGCTTTCCGTGGACGATAAATCTTAACGGCTAAAGACGCAAACTCCCGGCGCGCGCCTCAGGGCCGCCTGGCGGCGCCGGGCGCCGTCGCCTCGGGCGGCGGCAACACGTCGGCCGGGACGGGGCCGCCGGGCTCGGCGGGCGGCGCGCCGCCGGCCTTGCGCGCCTCTTCGAGCCGCCTGAAGGTGGCGAGCGCGCGCTCGGCCTCGTCCTTTTTCCTTAACCTCGAAAGCGCGATGAAGAGCTGGTAGTGGACGCCGGGGTCTGTCTTGCTCAGTAGCGCGCCGCGCTCAAGGACGGGCAGCGCCTCGTCGTAGCGCTTGAGGCGGACGAGCAGGCGGCCGAGGTCGTAGTGCGCCGGGTAGTTGTCGCGGTCGAGCCCTATCGCGCGCCGCAGGAGCCGCTCCGACTCGGCGTGCTCGCCGCGCTCGCCGAGTATGAAGCCGACGTTGGCGAGCGCCGCCGGGTTGTCGGGCGCAAGCTCCAACGAGCGGCGGAAGTAACGGAGCGCGTCGTCGTAGAGCCCTTCGGCGCGGGCGGCGTAGCCCGCGAGGTAGTGGAGGACGGGGCTCTCGGGGAAACGCGCGAGCGCCGCGCGGAAGACTTCGTGCGAGCGCGCGTAGTTACGCAGCCCGAAGTGCGCGATGCCGAGCCGTATGGGGTAGAGCGGCTCGGCGGGCTGCTGCCCGACCGCGCTCTCGTAGAACTGTAGCGCCGTCTCGTAGCGTCGGTTCTTGACCAACTCTTCCGCGATCATGAAGTTCGCCTCGGCGTATGCGGGCCGCAGCTTGACCGCCCTCTGCCAGAGGCCGATGGCGTTGGCGCTCTCGCCGCGGGCGGAGGCGACGAGGCCGAGGCGGTAGAAGACCTCCGGCTCTTCGGGCCGTAGCGTCGCCGCGCGGCGCAGGGCGTCCTGAGACTCTTCGAGCTTGCCGAGCTGGAAGAGCGCGAGGCCGAGGTTGAAGACGACTTCGTAGTTGTCCGGCCGCAGCGCGTCGGTGAGCGCGAAGTAGCGCGCGGCGCGGTCGTATGCGCCCGCGTCGGCGAGCGCGAGGCCGAGCGTGAAGAGGGCGCGGGGGTCTTCGCCCGCGCGCTGCTCGACCTGCGCGAAGAGGCGCTTCGAGTCTTCGGGGCGGCCCGCGTGCGCGTAGGCGTTTGCGAGCGTTACGAGCAGCGCGAGGTCTGCGCCCGCCGGCGCCTGACCGTTGCGGAGCCGCGCCGCCTTCTCCAAAAGCGGTATCGCGCGCCGGTAGTCTTTGCGCGAGGCGTAGATCGCGCCGAGGTTGAAGGTCGCCTGCTCGTGGCCGGGCGCGAGGCGCAGGGCCTGTTCCAGCGCGGCGGCGGCCTCTTCGGCGCGGCCGCGCTGGCCGAGTATGACGCCGAGGAGCGCCAGCGGCTCCGCGTCGCGCGGGGAGGCGTCCACGGCCCTGCGCGCAACGGCTTCCGCCTCTTCGAGCCGCCCCGCGCGCAGGAGCGCGGCGGCCTCTTGGAGCCGCGCGCCGCCTTGCCGCGCGCCGGCCGACGGCTGCGAGGCGTGCCGACTTTTTCGCTGCGCGGCGCTCGCCGGCCCTGCGGCGGCGCAGAGCAGGCAGAGCGCGAGGGCGGTCAGTTCGAGCCGAAGCGTGAGCATGAAAACTTTCGCGGCCGGGCCGTCGGCCTTTCATTCCTCGGGCGTGCGCGCGGGCGCGGCGCCCTGGCCGGCGAGGCGGCGCGCCTCGTGAATCCTCTTGACGATGGCAGACTCTTCGGCCGCCTCCGCGCGCCGGCCGAGGCGGCGGTAGGCGATAGAGAGCTGATAGTGCGGCTCGGGGTTGTTGGGCGCGATCTCGGCGGCGCGGCGCAGGTGCTCGACGGCCTCCGCCGCCTGCCCCTTCGCGACGAGCGCGCGGCCGAGCGTGACGCGCGCCTCGTAAGAGTCGGGGCCGAGCGCGACGGCGCGCTTTAAGGACTCAATCCCCTCCTCGACCTGCCCGCGCCTGACTAGCAGCGAGCCGAGGCCGAGGTGGCCTTCCGTTGCGCCCGGCTGCCGCGCGACGAGCTCGCGGTAGGCGGCGAGCGCGGCATCGAGGTCGCCGGCGCCTTCAAGCGCCGTGGCGAGGAAGAAGCGCGGTCGCGGGTCGTCGGGCCTGAGCGCCGCGGCCGCGCGGAAGGCCCGGGCTGCGCCCGCGGGGTCGCCGCCGCCGTAGAGCGCCCGGCCTAGCGTGAACTGCGCGTCGAAGCTCGAGGGCGAGAGCGCGACGGCGCGGCGCGCGGCCGCGAGCGACCCCGCCTCGTCGCCCCGGACGGCGAGCACGACGGCGAGCAGGACGTGCGCGTCCGCCGCGCCCGCGGCGCGCACGCCCGCGGGCGGGACGGCGCCTTGTGTTGGCGGCGAGGCCGGCGCGACCTCGGCGGCGCGTCGCGCGAGCGGCTCGGCTTCGGCAGCGCGCCCGGCGTTGAAGGCGGCTAGCGCGGCGCCGTAGAGCGCGAAGAACTCGCCGCGCGTCTTCTTCCCTGCGAGCGCCGTGAAGAGGTCTGCGGCTTCGGCGTAGCGTCCCTCGACGAGGAGCGCGTCGCCGAGCGTGAGGGCGCGCGAGAATGCTTCGTCGTCGAGCGGCGCGCGCCGTGCATGCTCTATGGCCTCGGCGACGCGCGCGGCCGGGACTTGGCCCGCGGGCTGCGCCTGCGCGCAGAGCGCAGAGGCGGCGACGAGCGCGGGCGCGAGCAGGGACAGAGAGAGCGCACGCCGTGGGCCGTCATCCTTTCTATGCGCGTGTGATCCCATCGAGTGCCGCCCCGGCGCTGGCGAATTTAAAAGGACTGTTGTTTGTAAATTCGGCGGGGGAGATTGACGACAAGTTAACGTCTCGCGGCGGCAAACTCAAGCGGGCCGCCCCCGCCCCGAAAGCGGAAGTGGCGGGCCGCCCCGCGAGGGACGCCCGCCACTTCCGAGACTCGGCTGAAATCGGCGGCCGCGCCCGTCCCGCTTAGAAGACGAGGCGGAGGCCGACCTCGAGCTGGCGGCGGCGCTGCTCGGAGGTGTCTATGCCGAAGTTGCCGCTCGTCAGGTTGTTGTCAGGGCGGAAGCCGTTGACGTGGTTGAAGAGGTTGTAGGCCTGTGCGCGGAGCTGCACCTTGACGGTCTCCGTGAAGTTCAAGTTCTTGAAGACCGAGAGGTTGACGAACTCCTGCCGCTCGCCGCGGAATACGTTGCGGCCGAGGTTGCCGAACTTCGGCCCGCCGGGGTCGCTGGCGAAGACGGGCGTCACGGCCTCGCGGAAGGCCGCCGGGTTGAGCTCGAGCCCGCGGGCGCGCTGCTCGGCCGTGGGCGTCGGGTCGCCTATCAGGTCAACGCGCCGTCCGTTCGCGAAGACCGAGTAGGGCGGGCCGCTCTGTATGTACAGGTCGGTGTTTATCTGCCAGCCGCCGACGATGAGGTCGGCCGCCCGCGAGATGTCGGAGCCGAAGCGGCGCCCGCGCCCGAAGGGCAGCTCCCAGACCGACGCGAAGCTGAAGCGGTGGCGCACGTCGAAGTCGGCGCTCGCCTTGTCGAGCTCAGGCCGGAGCGGGTTGGCGAAGCCGCAGGTCGAGGGGCCGGTGCCGCCCGTGCAGAAGTTGCCCGGCGAGTTGTCTATGGCGTGCGACCAGACGTAGCTCGTGATTATCGAGAGGCCGCGCGAGTAGCGCTTCTCGAGCTTCGTCTGGAGGCTGTCGTACCAAGACTTGCCCGTGTAATCAATCTCCTGCACGGTGCCGCGCGTGTTGACGATGCGCGCGCCGGGGAAGCCGCCGCCGCTGTTGCCGATGTTGCGCACCACCAGCAGGTTGCGGCCACGCGACCCGACGTAGCCGACCTCGGCCAGCCAGTTCGGCATGAACTCCCACTGCCCCGTCAGGTTGTACTGGTGGAACATCTCGTTGTTGATGTCCGGGTGCAGGTAAACGACGCTGGCGCCGCCCCCGGGCGAAAAGGTCTGCCCCGGCGCGACGTTGAGCGTCACGAGCGGGAGCGGGATGCCCGTGTCGAGGTTGAAGCGGGCCGGGAGCTGCGGGCAGGCGGCCGTGCCGAGCTGGTTGAAGCTGCAACCGTAGCTGCCGGCCTGCGGCGAGTTAGCCTGCAACACGCCGGGGATGCCGGGCGTGTCAACGGCGTACTTGAGGGCGTAACCGCCTCGCAGCACGACGGTCTTGTCGTCGCGGAAGCCGCTCCAGGAGAAGCCGAGCGACGGGCCGAAGTTGTTGAAGTCGCTCTGGACGAGGTCGCGGCCGCCCGGCGCGCCCTCGCCCGCGCGCGTCAGCGTGTCGTTCGACGGGTTGTAGTTGGCCTGGGCGTCGAAGCGCTCGACCGGCTGCGTGAAGAAGTCCCAGCGCAGGCCGAGGTTGAGCGTCAGGGTCGGGCTCACCTTCCAGTCGTCCTGGCCGAAGAAGGAGATTTCCCGGTTCGACAGGAACGGCGGCGTGCCCGGCGTGCCGCGGCTCGTGAAGCCGGGGTTGTAGCCCAGGAGGAAGTTGGCGGCGCCGGAGCCGGAGTCCTGCGGGCCGATGGGCACGTTGTAGTTGCCGGCGAGGAAGCCGCCCGCGCCCGTGCCGTACTGGTACTGGCCCTTGATGGCGCCGGCGCGGCCGGCGTCGAAGTTCGAGTTCTGGCGCACGCGGAGGTCGCCGCCGAACTTGAAGGTCGAGGTGCCGCGAACCCACGTGAGCGCGTCGCCGAAGCTGAAGTTGTTCGACGTGAAGTAGAAGGGGCCGCCGTCGCCTATGAACTCGAGCTGGTTCTGGCGCCCGCCCTGGAACGGCTCCTCGATGCCGAGCAGGATGACGCCCGTGCACTCGCCGCAGATGTTCGTCCGCGGGATGCCGAGATTGGCCGAGATATTCGGGTCGAAGCCGAGCGCGCCGCCCACGCCCGTGTTGAAGATGCCTATCTCGACGCGGGTGGCGCCGAAGCGCGCGTCGTTGATGACGGTGGGCGAGAAGGTGTGCGTCTCGCCGAGGCGGACGCCGCGCGAGTCGCCGAACTCGTTGCCGGCGCCGAAGCCGGAGGGCAGGTCGTTGCCCGTCGGCGAGCTGCCGATCGGGAAGTTGTTGTCGCGGGCGCGCGAGCTCTTGTCGCTGCTGTAGGCGAGGAAGAGCGTGTCGCTCTGGCTGATGTTGTGGTCGAAGCGCAGGCCCCAGCCGTTGCGGTTGTACTTCTCTTTACGGTTCGTCTGGAAGTTGTCGAAGATGCGGCCAGTGACGTTCGGCAGAGGGTACGCCTGGAGCACGTTCAGCGCGGCCGGCGAGAGCGGCTGGCCGCAGTTGCGTATGTCGTTCGACGGCGCCGGCAGGCCGTTGCCGCAGAAGACCGTGCCGCGCGGCGCGACTACGGGGCCGTTGACGGTGTTGTAGGTCTGCGAGGTGCCGGGCCGGAGCAGCTCGCCGAAGTCGCCGACGCGCATGCGCGCGGTCGGGACGCTGACGAAGCCGAAGTCGCCGGTCGTCGAGGGCGTTGCGTTGCGCTGCCCCTCATAATAGGCGAACCAGAAGGTGCGGTTGCGCCCGTCGTAGAGGTAGGGCGTGCCTTCGCCGGGGCGCGGCAGGAAGACGGGGCCGCCGACGGTGCCGCCGAACTGGTGCGTGTTGCGGTTGGTCAGGCCGAGGCCCGCCGCCTCGTTCCTCTTGTCCTGGCGCGAGCGCGCGCTCAGCACACGCCCCTGGTAGAACTCGTAGAGCGAGCCGTGCAGGTCGTTGCCGCCCGACTTGGTCGTCGTGCTTATGATGCCGCCGCCGGCGCGGCCCGCCTCGGCCGGCGCGACGCTCGTCTCGATTCTGAACTCGGCGATGGCGTCCGGCGGCGGGTAGATGCCTATCTGCCCGAACTGGCCCTCGTTGTTGTCGGTGCCGTCGAGCGTGAAGTTGTTGTTCGTGGGGCGCGCGCCGTTGACGACGAGGACGGAGCCGCCGGACTCGCGGAAGCGCGTCGATTCGGTCGAGGTGCCCACGGGGTTGCCGCCCGCCTCGAAGTTGCCGCCGCCACCTATGACGCCGACGAACGGGCGCGTCACGCCCGGCGAGAGCGTGGCGAGAAGCGTGAAGTTGCGCTGCGGGATGGGCAGGTCAGTCACCTGCTGGCCCGTTATGAGGTCGCCGCGCACGCTCGTCTCGGTCTCGGCGAGCGGCGCCTCGGCCGTGACGACCACGGTGTCGCCGCCCACGTTGCCGACCGTGAGTGCCACGTCAACGGCCTGGCGGGCGCCCGTCTCGAGCTTCACGGCCTCGACCGCCGCCGGCTGGAAGCCCGCGGCCTCGATCCTCAGCGTGTAGTTGCCGGGCTCGAGCGCCGGTATCGAGTAGTTGCCCTCGTCGTCCGTAGTCGCCTCGCGGGCCTCGCCCGTGGCGACGTTCGTCGCCGTGACTTTCGCGTCCTTGACGACCGCCCCGTTCGGGTCGCGGACTACGCCGAGAATCGTCCCCCTGTTGCTCTGGGCCGCCGCCTGTAGGGCGAAGGCGGCGACGCAGAAAAGAAACGCCGCTAGCCTGAAGCGGCGCGTAGCTCTCCTTACTGTGATCATGTGCGTGGGCCTCGCATGCGGAAAAGGGCTCGGGCGCCCGTCACGCCTCCGCCTGTTCTCGAAGGGGCTAGAAGGGGCTAGCGACTTTGCCCTGTGAGCGGCGGAGTGGAACCTGTAAGTTTTTCTTTGCTGTCCGCGGATGAACAGAAGACTTCGGTTTGTTGCCTGTCCGAACGAAGTAACTATTAATATAGAATCACTTGTCTGTCAATCAATTTCTCCGCGGGCGGCCGCGCCGCGGAGAGGTTTTGCCACAAGCAACAAAAGTGCCATTCCTTCGCCGTTGGGGTTTACGGGCAAAGGCGCCCGCGCGAGGCCCCGCGCCTGTTCAACTTTTCGTCGCCCCATCCAAAAACCTAAATTTCGGCTGCTACGGGAGTCGCTTTTTTGACTCGTCTATGAGGAGGTTGTTGTGCTCGTAGGAGTGAGGCGCCTCGCCTCCGTCGCCCAGCTTCGGCGGGTAGATGTGGCCGCGATAGACCGGGTAGGCTTCCGTGCGCAGGTGGGCGAGCATGTGGTGGCCGCGGCGCGCGCGGCGCTCGTGCCGGAGGGCGGAGATGTCAACGGGCGCGACCACGATGCGCTCGCCCGGCCCCGGCGAGCGAATCGTCGTCGCGCCCGTGGACATCTCGGCGCTGCGCCACGAGCGCGCCGCGCGCCGCGGCCACCACATGCTCGCCCACCTGCGGACGGAAGCCTACCCCGTCTACCGTCGCCACACATACCCGCCGCGCCTCGACGGGACGCCCGACGCGCCGCACTCTTACGAGCGCAACAACCTTCTCATAGACGAGGCCAAACGGGGCCTCGGCGGGACAGACGCGGGGTGAGCGGCGCCGCCCGCGCGTCGCTCACGACCCGCCCCGTAGAAATTCGTTGACAGGCAATTGATTCTGTATTACAAACACTTCGTTCGGACAGGCAACAAACGTCCCGTAATTTTCTATCTCGAAAAGTCCCTCATTGCTTAGGCGGTCGACTGCAACTGACCGTCGCACACCTGTCAGTTTTGGTGTGAGTCTGCGGCTATCGGTTCAAGGGCGACGGGCCCGACGCGTCCGTCCATAATCGAGGTTTGGTATGACTACACTCCGCAAAGGCTCCGCAGGTCTTCTACGCGCCGTCTGCTCCGTCCTCCTGATAGCCGCGTTCGCGCTGACGGC
>DASPKR010000725.1:0-2609 GCA_035627975.1 Pyrinomonadaceae bacterium
CGACCCGGCCGCGCGCTGCATCGCCTTGTAAATCGGGATGTAGGAGACGGCCGCGAGCAGGCACCCCGCCATGATTATCCACTTGCGCCCCACCCGGTCTGAGAGCGCGCCGAAGAAGACGAAGAGCGGCATCCCCAGCAGGAGCGCCACGGCGACGATGTAGTTGGCGGAGGTGCCGTTCACCTTCAGGATGGTCTGCAGGTAGAAGAGCGCGTAGAACTGCCCCGCATACCAGACGACCCCCTGCCCCGCCGTCGCCCCGAAGAGCGAGACGAGCACGCGCTTTAAGTTCTCCCAGCGCGTGAACGCCTCCCTGAGAGGCCGCGCCGAAGTCATCCCGGCGCCCTTGATGTGGCTGAAGATGGGCGACTCCTTCATCCTCAGCCGTATGTAGAGCGAGACGCCGACGAGCGCGATGGAGATCAGGAAAGGCACGCGCCAGCCCCAACTGGTGAACGCCTCCCGGCTCATCGAGCCCTGCACGGCGAGGATTACGGCGAGCGAGACGAAGAGCCCGAGCGTCGCCGTTATCTGTATGAAGCTCGTGTAGAAGCCGCGGCGGCCGTCCGGCACGTGCTCGGCCACATAGACGGCCGCGCCGCCGTACTCGCCGCCGAGCGCGAGCCCCTGAAGCACCCGTATCACCAGGAGAATTACGGGCGCCGCTATCCCTATGGTCGCGTAGGTCGGAAGGAACCCGATGAGGGCCGTCGCCCCGCCCATTATCAACAGCGTGATGAGGAAAGCGTACTTGCGGCCGACCAGATCGCCTATGCGGCCGAAGAATAGCGCCCCGAAGGGCCGGACGACGAAGCCGACGGCGAAGGTCGAGAGGTAGGCGATGAGCGCGAGCGTGTCGTTGCCCGGCGGGTAGAAGAGCGGCGAGATTACGGTGGCGAGGCTCCCGAAGATGTAGAAGTCGTACCACTCGATCATCGTGCCGACGGCCGAGGCCGTTATTACGTTCCAGATTTTGTAGTCGCCCGGCGCCGGGGCGGGGTTTGTCGTCATGGGTTGCCGGGTTATAGAGGAGGCGGGGGCGGGGCGTCAAGCCTTTTCGCAATTATCAGTAAACCTGCGCCCCGCCGCGTTCGTATAGCCAAACGCCCAACCTTTCGCCCCTCGGGGCGGGCAAGCAACAGAGCGGAATGCGCTACATTTACTCCTTCTACGCCGAATCCCTGCGAATCGCGGTTCAGTCCATCTCCGCGCACAAGCTGCGCGCCTTCCTCACTCTGATAGGCATCATCATAGGGGTCGCTTCGGTCGTCGTGGTGGGCGCCGCCATATCGGGCCTGAACACCTACGTCACGGAGAAGGTGACGAAGATGCTGGGCGCGAACCACTTCATGATCGCGAGGATGGCGAGCCCCGGCCAGCTCTCGGAGGAGGAGCTGGAGAAGCGCAACCGCCGCAACCCCATGCTCGAGATGGCCGACATGGAGTGGCTGCGCGAGCACTGCCGCATGTGCAGCGCCGTGGGCGCGCAGACCGGGCGCGGCACCAACTTCGAGCAGGATGGCAAGCGCTTCCTCGGCGGCATAGTCTTCGGCGTGACGGCCAACATGGCCGAGATCGAAGACAAGGACATGAGCGAGGGGCGCTTCATCGAGCCGCCCGAGGTGGAGAACGCCCAGCTAGTCGTAGTCCTCGGTGCAGACATCAAGGACAAGTTCTTCCCCGACGAAGACCCCCTGGGCAAGACCCTGAAGGTCGGCGGCCTCCCCATGCGCGTCGTGGGCGTTGAGGAGCGGCGCGGCCCAATCTTCGGCGACCTCGTTGACAAGCACGTCTATATCCCGATCACGACCTACGGGCGCGTTTACGGCCGCCCGCGCGACATACAGATTCACGGCAAGGGCGGCTCGCGCGACCAGTTCCAGTTGACGATAGAGGACGCGCGCACGGCCCTCCGGAACTACCACAAGCTCTCGGGCAGCGCCGAGGACGACTTCGGGCTGGTGAACACGGAAGAGCTGGGCGGGCAGATAGACCAGTTCACGGGCGCCATCGCGCTCGTCGTCACGCCCATCACGCTCATCTCGCTCGTCGTCGGCGGGATCGTCGTGATGAACATCATGCTCGTCTCCGTCACGGAGCGCACCTTCGAGGTGGGCCTGCGAAAGGCGCTGGGGGCGCGGCGCAAGCAGATACTCTTGCAGTTCCTGATTGAGTCGGCGCTGCTTTGCGCGTTCGGCGGTGTGCTCGGCCTGCTGCTGGCGACCGGGATAGCGTGGCTAATCTCGACGACCACGCCCATCACGATGACGATAACGCTGACTTACGTCGCGCTCTCCGTGGGCGTCTCCAGCGTGATAGGGCTGGTGGCCGGCATCTACCCGGCCTTCAAGGCTTCGCGGCTCGACCCCATCGTCGCGCTAACGAGGAACTGAACCGATGCGATTCCGACTGCCCGGCCTCATCACCAAAGAAATCCTCGCGATGGCGCTCGACAGCATACGCTCGCACAAGTTCCGCAGCGCGCTGACGGTGCTCGGCATCGTCATAGGGGTGATGACGGCGATAACCGTGGCGGCGTTGCTGACGGGCCTGCGCGGGAGCCTCGTCAAGATAGTCGAGGAGTACGGCGTCAACAACATCTACGCCTT
>DASPKR010000726.1:0-3621 GCA_035627975.1 Pyrinomonadaceae bacterium
CTCAGGGCCTGCGGCGGCGCGCCCGGCCGCTTCGAGCGGGTGCCGCACGACGGCGACTTCTCCGTCGTCGTTGACTACGCGCACACCGACGACGCGCTCAGGAACGTTCTGCGCACGGCGCGCGAGGTCACGCGGGGGCGCGTCATAACCGTCTTTGGCTGCGGCGGCGACCGCGACCGCACGAAGCGCGCGCCGATGGGCGAGGCCGCCGCGCGCCTCTCCGACGTTGTAATCGCAACCTCCGACAACCCGCGCACCGAAGACCCCGCGGCCATACTCGCCGACATCGAGGTGGGCCTGCGCGCCGTTGGCAAGCCTTACGGCAAGGTCGTTGACCGCCGCGAGGCCATACGCCTAGCCGTCGGGCAGGCGCGCGCGGGCGACCTCGTCCTCATCGCCGGCAAGGGCCACGAAGACTACCAGATAATCGGGACTGAGAAGCAGCACTTCGACGACCGCGAGGTCGCCGCGGAAGCTTTAAGAAGCCGCTGAAGGGGGAGCAACGGATGAGAGTCATCGTCACGGGCTCGACCGGCATGATAGGCCGCGCGCTGGTTCGCTCGCTTCTGTCCGAGGGGCATCAGGTGACGCAGCTCGTGCGCGGCGCCGCGCAGGAGTTCAGCGCGCCGGGGACGGCCGCGGTGCGCTGGGATCCGTCGGAGGGCTTCATACAGCGAGAGGCGCTCGAAGGCCACGACGGGGCGGTGCACCTCGCGGGCGAGCCCGTCGGCGAGGGGAAGTGGACTGACGAGAAGAAGCGGCGCATACGCGAGAGCCGCGAGAGGGGAACGCGGCTTCTTGCTGAGACGCTCGCGTCGCTCGAACGGAAGCCGAGGGTTCTGGTCTCGGCCTCGGCCGTCGGCTGCTACGGCGACCGCGGCGACGAGCTTCTGACGGAGGAGAGCGCGCCGGGCAACGACTTTTTAAGTCAGGTCTGCCGCGAGTGGGAGGCGGCTACGCTGCCCGCTGCCGAGGCGGGCGTGCGCGTCGTCAACATCCGAATCGGGATAGTGCTGAGCGGCGAGGGCGGGGCGCTGAAGAAGATGCTGACGCCCTTCAAGCTCGGGGCGGGGGGGCGCCTGGGCAGCGGCCGGCAGTACATGAGCTGGATAGCGCTCGACGACGTGCTGGGCGTCATCAAGCACGCGCTCGCGGACGAGAGGCTTCGCGGCCCCGTCAACACCGTCGCGCCAGCGCCCGTCAGGAACGCCGAGTTCACCAAAGCGCTCGGGCGCGTGCTCGGCCGCCCGACCGTCCTCCCCATGCCCGCCTTCGCCGTCCGCCTGGCCTTCGGCGAGATGGGCGAGGCGCTTCTGCTGGGGGGGCAGCGCGTCGTGCCGAAGCGTTTGGAGGAGACCGGCTACCGCTTCGCCTATCCCGATCTGGAAGGTGCGCTACGCCACGCGCTGAAGAAGTGATGACGACTCAACAAAGCGGCTACTCCTCTTCGCCCGTGGCCGGCCCTTCGACGGCGATGCGCCGGTGTCGGAAGAAGAAGTAATAGACGGGAAGGCCCGCGGCGATGAGGGCGAGGCCGATGAGGGCCTGCGTCGGCGTCGTCAGGAGCGTGTTGACGAGCAGGAAGCCCGTGACTACGAGGAAGAGCACGGGCACGACGGGGTATCCCCACGCCCGGTAGGGCCTCTCGGCGTGCGGCATCCGTCGGCGGAAGAGGAAAATGGATGCAGTCACAAGCCCGTAGAAAATCCACGAGCCGAAGATTACGTAGTCGGTGAGCGTGTCGAACGAGCCCGAGAGCGCGAGCAGGCAGGCCCAAAGCCCTTGCACTATGAGCGCGCCGACGGGCACTCGCGTCTTCGGGCTCAGCCGCGCAAGGTTCTGGAAGAAGAGGCCGTCGCGCGCCATCGCGTAAGGCACGCGCGCGCCCGTCAAAATCGAGGTGTGGAGCGTGCCGACCGACGAGGCCAGAAGGCCCGCCGCCATCAGCGTGACCGCCGCCGGGCCGAGGAAGCGCACGGCTACCTCGCGGGCGACCGAAGACTTCGCCGAGACGCCCGCCACGGCCGTCGGGTCGAGCACGTAGAAGTACGCGACGTTGACGAAGACGTAGAGCACGATGATCGTGATCGTCCCTCCGACGAGCGCCAGAGGGATGTTACGCTGCGGGCGCTTCACCTCGCCCGCGACCAGCGTCAGGTTGTTCCAGCCGTCGTAGCCCCAGAGCGCCCCAAGCATCGCCGCCCCGAAGCCCGCCACGCCCAGACGCGCGCCCGCCGCAACGCCCTCGCACGCCGCCCCCGCGCCCGCAGACGAGGCGTAGTTGCCCCAGCTCCCGTCCGCGAGCAGGAACGCGCCCGCGCCGACGCCCAGCACCAGCGCGACCTTCACGACCGTCAGCACGGTCGCAACCCACCCGCTCACGACCACCGCGGCGCAGTTTACGGCCGTGAAGACGATGATGGACGAAAGCGCCACGGCTTGCAGGGTGCCGAATGGCACCTTGAAGCCGAACAGGTCGGCCGTGAAGAAGGTCTGCCCGAGCGCGCCGCCCGAAAGGTCGTTGAGGAAGATTGCGAGCGCGGTCGCGACCGACGCCTGCGAGCCGGTCTTGGCGATGAAGACCTGCATCCAGCCGTAGAGGAAACTTGCGCCGGAGCCGTAAGCCTCGCGCATGAAGACGTACTCGCCCCCCGCCCTTGGCATCATCGCCGCAAGCTCGGCGTAGGTGAGCGCGCCCGCCAGGGAGAGCAGCCCCGCCACGACCCAGACGGTTATGACCATCCCCGGCGTCCCGACGTTGCACGTCATCACGCGCGCCTTCAGGAAGACGCCCGTGCCTATGACGTTGCCGATGATGATGGAGACGGCCGCGACGAGCGTCAGCCCGCGCACGAGTGTGATGGTCTGGTTTCGCTCGCTCATGAGCCTTCCTGCCAGATGTCGCCCGCGAGTAAGTCTTCGTAGCTGTCGCCACGGCGTATCAGGTCTGCGCGCCCGCCGTCGCGAACCATGACGGCGGCGGGGAGCGGGCGGCCGTTGTAGGGGAACATCTGCGCGACGGTGTAGGCGCCCGTGTTAAGAAGTGCGAGCAGCTCGCCGGGCCGCACACCGGCGGGCAGCTTGCGGTAGTCGGGCAGGCGGCCGCCGCGCTCTATGTCGAAGTAAACGTCGCCGGAGTCGCACAGTGGCCCCGCGACCTTATAACGGGCGTCGTGCGGCGCCGAGGCGCGCGAGGCCGAGACGAGCTGGTAGTACCACTTGTAAGTGCTCATCGAGAGCAGCAGGTTGAAGCCGGCGTCCGTGAGGAGCCAAACGTCGCCTGTCTCGGGCCGCCGCTTGATGTTGCGAACGGTGGTGAGCAGCAGTCCGGCGTCGGCGATGACGCTGCGGCCCGGCTCTAGGAGGACGGTGACGCGGTCGAGCAGGTGCTCGGCGCCCGCGTCTCGCGCGGAGTCGCGTGCGGCCCGGAGCGCCGCTTCAAGAACGTCGGCCGGCTCTAATTCGGCGCCGAGCATCTCACGCTCGGGCTCGGGCAGTTCGTCGGCCTGCGAGCGGTCGCGGAGGTAGTTGACGGGGATGCCGCCGCCGAGGTTGATGTGCTCTAAGGCGTGGCCGGTCTCGCGGTGCACGGCCGAGAGGTGCTCCCACATCGTCTTGAAG